>ATTF01000004.1 GCA_000419545.1 Candidatus Pelagibacter ubique HIMB058 | reverse complement strand
CAAAACTAAAATTGGAAAAAACTGCATCATCGGCGCTAATGCTTTGGTTACAGAAAACAAAGTTATACCTGAAAGATCTTTAGTTCTTGGTAGTCCTGGTAAAGTTGTGAGACAGGTAACCGATGAAGAAATAGAGCACATTAAAGAGAATGCCAGGGACTATGTTGAAAATTTTAAAAAATATAAGAAATAGTTTTTTTTAATCCCATAACCAAGCTGCACCACGAACACCACTCGAGTCACCGTGTTTATTCTTTAGAATTTTTGTTCTTACTTTATCTGCAAAAGTATATTTAGGAATTATATTTGGTAGGTTTTTATATAATCTCTCTGTATTAGACATTCCTCCACCTAAAACAATTACTTCAGGATCAAAAATTCCAATCATCACAGCTATTAATCTTGCAAATCTATCTTCATAAAGCTCAAATTCTTTATTAGCTTTTGGATCTCCTTTTTTATCTAGTGCAACAATTTCAGGAGCTTCGTAATTAGTATTATGCTTAAGATTAAAGTTCTTTGCAAACCCTGCGCCAGATATAAATTGTTCAGCACATAAAGGTCTACCACAAGTTGGTAATGTACATTTTATTTTTGAGTTTATTTCTTCCTCAGTTGGGTAGGGTAAGGGTTGATGACCCCAATCTCCGGCTACTTGATTTACACCTTCAATAACCTCTTTTTTATAAGATAATCCACTTCCAAAGCCTGTTCCAATAATTATTCCAAACACACTTTTAAAATCTTTACCTGCACCATCAATAGCTTCAGATAGAGTAAAACAGTTAGCATCATTCATTATCTTAACTTCACAATTAAGATTTTTTTCTAAATCTTTTTTAAAGTGTTTATTATTTAGCCAGTCAGAATTAGCGTTATGCACTAGCCCTGTTTCTTTTGAAGAATAACCTGGTATTGCAACACCAACAGTAGCTTCATTGCTAGATTCTTTTTTAAAAGTTTCTACGAATTTTTCTACTGTTGAAATTCCAGACTCATAATTTCTATCATACTCTGATCTTTCTCTTTTAATTTCATCACCTTTATCATTCATTAATATGGCTTCGATTTTAGTACCGCCATAATCAATTCCAATTTTAAATTTATCTTTCATGTTTAAGGGACTAACCAATTTTTTTTATTATTTTCTAAATCTAATAAAGCTCTTCTATGACCTTTTGCAGCTAGATAAAGCCACTCTATACTCTTTATATTACATCTAATTACACAAAAATTTTTATAACCAGCTTCACTTTCTTCTTTAGTAAAATCAAAATTATCAAACTTGTTATCTAAGCCTGATGTAGGTTTATCTGACCGGGTTCCTGGTCCATTAGTAACTAGATAACACTTTCTACTTATATGACCTGTTTTTTCCCAAGACTCTTTTGTTATTTCATTATCATGATTAACAACGCATTCAGCTTTAACTCGAAGCTGTATTTTTTCTTCTTTACCGTAAAATAAAATTGAGCAATTAGGATTTTTTTTGATCTTTTCTATTTTAGATGACCTGATATCGCTATGGTATTGAATAAAATTATTTTGCTGATCGGCTTTTCTTAATACTACAACTCTACCATCCAAATCTTTGTCGTTACCGCAAATAAATACTGGAGTTCTAAATTCCGAAGATCTATTTTTGACTGCATCTACTAGAAGGGACCAGATTTTTTTTTCAATCTCTGAGAAATCTTCGTAGTAACTTACAGTTTCTTGTGACACGATTTATTTTCTAAATCTTTTGATCAAGCTAGAAGTATCCCATCTTTGGCCACCCATCTTCTGTACTTCACCATAATATTCATCAATTATCTTTGTGATCGGAAGAGGAGAATTATTTTTCTTTGCTTCATCCATTGCAATTTTAAGATCTTTTCTCATCCAATCAACTGCAAAACCATAATCAAACTTGTCTTCGATCATTGTTTTATGTCTATTTTCCATTTGCCATGATTGAGCAGCTCCTTTTGATATAACCTCAATAACATCATGCATATTTAGTCCTGCATTCATCCCAAAATTAATTGCTTCTGATAATCCTTGAACTAATCCAGCAATACAAATTTGATTAACCATCTTAGTCAACTGACCACTTCCAGATGGTCCGAGTAATTTTATTTTTTTACTATAGCAATCAATTACGGGTTCTGCTTTTTTAAATGGAGCTTCATCACCACCAACCATGACTGTTAAAATTCCACCCTCTGCACCAGCTTGTCCTCCTGATATAGGAGCATCTAAAAAATCAAATCCTTTTGCTTTAGCTTCTTTATATAGTTCTCTTGCGATATTTGCAGATGCAGTTGTGTTGTCGATATATATTGAACCTTTTTTTGCAGTTTTAAATAAACCTTTATCTCCTAAAGTAACTTCTCTTAAATCATTATCATTACCAACACATGTGAAAATAAAATCACAATCTTTCGCAGCGTCCATTGGAGTGTCAGCTACTTTACCTTTATATTCTTTAATCCATTTTTCTGCTTTTGCTTTTGTACGGTTATAAACAGTAACTTCATGACCTGCTTTTGATATGTAACCTGCCATTGGATAGCCCATTACTCCTAAACCAATGAATGAAACTTTTGACATATTTATCTCCTAATTATTAATTTGTTGAATTCTTGTTAAGTTTACAATAGTTAGTATTAAAATTATTATATCACAATAAATTAATGAGAAAAAATAAAGTTAAAGAAATGATGAAAGCAGGTAAGCCAGTGGTTAATGGTTGGCTTTCTGCACCTGGCGCAGTTACTGCAGAAACTATGGCACAGCAAGGTTTTGACTCTTTAACAATAGATCTTCAACATGGATTAACTGATTATTCAAGCGCACTTCCGATGCTTCAAGCTATTTCAAGCACAGAAGTTACTCCATTAACAAGAGTAAATTGGAATGAACCTGGGCAAATCATGAAAATATTAGATGCAGGTAGTTATGGCGTTATTTGCCCGATGGTAAGTAACAAACAAGAAGCACAGAGATTTGTTCAAGCATGTATGTATCCTCCAAATGGATATAGGAGTTTTGGTCCGATAAGAGGATTAATTTACGGTGGACCTGATTACACTAAACATGCTGACACAGAAATATTAAAGCTTGCAATGATTGAAACAAAAGAGGCATTAGAAAAATTAGATGAAATTATGTCTGTCAAAGGAGTTGATGGTATTTACATTGGTCCAGCAGATTTAAGTTTAGCACTCGGCGAAGAACCTGGTTTTGATAGACCTGAAAGCACAAAAGCTTATTCTGAAATACTTAGAATTTTAGAGCATGCGAAAAAAAATAATATTTTTGCAGGGATACACAACGGAACACCAGAATATGCTCAGAAAATGATTGATAAAGGATTTAATTTTGTAACTATAAGTTCAGACTTAAGAGAGATGAGCTTAGGATCCAAGAAAAATATCGAGAAAATAAAAGGATCAACTAATAAAGCCGACTCCAAATCATATTAGATAAATATTTAAAATCTAATTTTAAGAATAGAAAAACCTAAATGTTTAAAAGTATAAATTTTAAAGTAGTTTTATTTGGCTTTATATTTACTTTTTTTTCAAGTTTTGGTCAGAGTTTTTTCTTAGGTTTATTTAATGCACCAATTAGAAATGAATTAGGTATCACTCATGGTCAATTTGGAAATATATATGCAGCAGCTACTATTTTTTCTAGTCTAGTGTTAATTTGGGTTGGAAAAAAAATTGATGATTATAGAATTTTAAATTACTCTTTTTTTGTAATCTTCTTATTATTTTTGTCAGCATTATTTTTTTCATTCATTAATAGTATTTATTTATTAGCTATAGGTATATTTTTAATGAGATTTTCAGGCCAAGGTCTGATGAGCCATACATCGACAACTACAATTTCAAGATTTTTTGAGAGGACACGAGGAAAAGCATTAAGTACTGCTTGGTTTGGTTTATCTACAGCAGAATTTATTTTACCTGTATTCATAACTTATCTTTTAGTTATTTATTCATGGAGATCTGTTTGGCAAGGTATAGCAATATTAGTTATAATATTTTTACCTATTGTAATTTTAAATACTATTAAATCTATTCAACTAGATTCTAGAGAGGAAAGTAAAAATAATGATAATAAAAAAATTGAAATTAAAAGTTGGAGAAGAAGAGATGTTATCAAAGATTACAGGTTTTACATTGTTTCATTAAATATGTTAGCTATGCCATGGATAGCTACAGGGGTTTTTGTTTATCAATCTTTTATTTCAGACTCTAAGATGTGGGAAACGTATACTATACCAAAAGCATTTATGGTTTATTCCATTACTTCCATTTTTACTCTTTTTATTTCAGGCTTTTTAGTAGATAAATTTACAGGCAGAAGATTAATTTTGTTTATGAACATTCCACTTCTGTTAGCAATGTTAACTTTATTTAAATTTAATAATGAAATATTTGCTTACGTTTTTTTAGGATTAATCGGTGTGTCTAATGGTTTAGCTAATATTTTAGGCTCTTCTACTTGGGCTGAAATTTACGGTGTAAAATATATCGGTAGTATAAAAGCTTTAACAACAGCCTTTATGGTTTTTTCTACAGCATTTGGAACAGCGGTTTTTGGGCTATTAATTGATAATGGTTTTACAATTGAGAATGTAGCTTTTACCGGTGCTATTTATATTCTTATTTCGTTATTTCTATTAGTGCTTATTAGAAAAAAAGTAGAGCCAGTCAGGCTTTAAAATAAGCTTGATTTATTGAGCTATATTGACTAAATAGCATCCAACATGGCTCGAATTACAGTAGAAGATTGCTTAGAAAAAGTTGATAACCAATACGATTTAGTCCTACTAGCAAAAGAAAGAACAGTTCAGTTGAATGCTGGATCTCCAATGTTAGTTGAAGAAGACAACGACAAAAGAACAATTATTTCATTAAGAGAAATTGGTGATGGAAAAATTGATGTTAAAGAAATTGAAGCTAGTGCAATTAAAAGATTAAGGAAAGAGCCTGACGAATTAGAAGAACAAGAAGAGACAGATGAAGAGACAAATGATGATTTTGAAAATCTTTACAAAGGTCAAGTTTCAAAAAGTGGTGTTGCAATCCTTCCTTCAAAAAGAACTAGAAGAATTCCAGAAGTAAAAAAACCAAGTTTAGCGGATGAGGCTCTTTCAGAGCTAAAAGCAGAACAGCCTGAAATTAAAGAAGAAAACCTTGATACAGAAGAAGCTCCACTTGAATTAAGTGAAGAAGCTCCAGCCGAAGAAAACAAACCAGAGTAAATCATGAAAAAAACTGTTTCAGTTGCACCAATGATGGATTGCACTGATAAACATGAAATATTTTTTTTAAGTCTTATAAGTAAGAATATTCACCTTTATTCAGAAATGATCGTGGCCAATGCAATCATTAGAGGTGATAGAAACAAGTTATTATCATTTAAAAAAATTTCTAATCCAGTAACTTTACAAGTAGGTGGCTCTAATCCAGAGGAACTAGCAGAGGCGTGCAAAATTTCAGAAGATTATGGATATAGAGAAATTAACTTAAACTTGGGTTGCCCAAGTAAAAAAGTGCAAAAAAATAAATTTGGAGCTTGTTTAATGCAAGAACCAGATTTAGTTGCAAAATGTATTGAAGCGATGTCTAAATCGACAAAGCTTCCAATCACAATTAAAACAAGGATTGGTTACAATGAAGTAGAAAACTTTGAGTTTTTAAAATCATTTATTCAAATAACAAAAAATGCAGGTTCACAAAAATTTATTATTCATGCAAGGAAAGCTTTACTTAAAAAATTAAGTCCAAAAGAAAATTTAAATATACCACCTTTGAAATATGAATTTGTTTACAAATTAAAAGAACACTTTAAAAATGATGAAATCATTATAAACGGAGGCATTAAAACCACTGAAGATATTAAAAATCATTTAGTTAAAGTTGATGGCGCTATGATTGGGAGAGCAATTTATCATTCTCCATATTTTTTAGCCGATATAGAAAGAGATATTTTTAATAATGATAATGTTCCAACAAGAAGTGAAGTGATGGAAAAGTTAATTCCATACATACAAGAAGAAACTTCTAAGGGAACACAACTTAATCATATAATGAGACATACAGTTGGATTGTTCCACGGACAAAACGGCTCTAAAACTTGGAAACAATATCTTTCTAAAAATATGTGCATTAGAGATGCAGACTTGCAAAAAGTTAACCACATAATGGATCAGGTTAATAAAACAAATCCTGTATCGTTAGAAAGATAATTTTGGATCTTCTCTCAAACTCAGATATTATTTATTTGATCTTCATCATGGTCGCGACAGCTATACCAGCAGGTTTTGCAGCTGGATTGTTTGGTATTGGAGGTGGTTTAATTACAGTACCAATTTTATTTTATATTTTTAGCACTTCAGGCATAGATCCAAATTATTTAATGCATTTAGCAGTAGGAACCTCATTTGGAATTATTATTCCAACTTCTATTGTATCTGTAATGACTCATCATCAACACAAGGCAGTAGATTTTAGTATTGTTAAAGGTTATGGAATATTTGTAGCAACTGGAGTTATTTTAGGAACAATTTTAGCAGCAGGATTAAAAACAAAACCTCTAATTTTATTTTTTACAATCGTTGTATATATATTAGCTTTCTATTTGCTTTTTCTTAAGGAAAAGGAAGAAAATTTAGATGTGAAAATGAGTTTACCAGCTAGAATTATTGCTGGCTTAGTTAGTGGCTTTATATCTGCACCAATGGGTATAGGTGGAGCAGTTATGAATGTTCCAATATTAAAGTTTTTTGGTTATCCAATAAATAAAGCAATAGGAAGTGCGGCTGCTATAGGCTTTATTATTGCATCATTTGGGGCTGTAGGATTTTTGATATCAGGATCTTATCTTAATGCTCAACTACCTTTAAGCGTTGGGTTTTTAAACATTCCAGCTTTTCTAATATTTTTTCCAATAACCACTTTTATGGCTAGGTTAGGGGCTAAAGCTAGTCACCGAATTAATAAAAAGAAAATGACAAAATACTTTGGATTATTTTTAGTTGTTATAGGGACTAGATTTCTTTACGAATACTTTTCACTTTAAATTTTTTGATCGTATTCTCCAACTTTACCAGTCTTTTGTAATAAATTATCAATAAATTCAAAAATTTTCTTTTTACGTTCATCGGATGTTGGGCTTTCTGTCACCACAACCAAGGAAGGTTTATTTGATGAAGCTCTGATTAAACCCCAAGAACCGTCTTCTAAAGAAAATCTTACACCATTAACTGTTAAAACCTCAGAAATTATTTGCCCATCTATTTTAGTATCGTCTTTTTGAAGTCTTTGAACTTCTTTAACCATATCATCCACTACTTTATATTTTTCTTCGTCTTTACAAAACGGAGCCATCGTAGGAGTTTGAAACGTATTAGGTAATTCTTCCATTAATTCGCTCATTTTTTTATTTTGATCATTTAATAGGTGACAAACCTGTATTGCAGAATTAATTCCATCGTCATAACCATATCCTAAAGGCTGATTAAAAAAGAAATGTCCGCTTTTTTCAAATCCAGCTAACGCTTTTTCAATATTTACCTTCCTTTTGATGTGCGAATGACCTGTTTTCCAATAAATAGTTTTACATTGATTATCTTTGAGAACTTCATCTTTTGAATAAAGGCCAGTCGATTTTACATCTACAACAAATTTAGAATTTTTATGTTTAGGAGCTAAGTTTCTTGCAATCAATAAACCTATTTTATCAGAGAAGATTTCATTCCCTTTTTCATCAATTACTCCACATCTGTCTCCATCTCCGTCAAAACCAAACCCGATATCTGCATTATTTTCTTTTACAGCTTTTGCAATAGCATGAAGCATTTCTAAATCTTCAGGGTTTGGATTATATTTTGGAAATGTCCAATCAAGTTCACAATCCAATTCAATAACTTCACAACCAATACCTCTTAAGATCTCAGGTGCAAATACTCCTGCAGTACCATTTCCACAGGCGACGACTGCTTTAATTTTTTTATTAATCTTATTTTTACTAACTAAATCTTCGATATATATTTTTTTAAAGTCATCTATATTTTTATGACTTCCTTTACCTGTTGTGAATTTTTGATTTAATGTAATCTCTTTTAATTCTGACATTTCTTCAGGTGCATGAGTTAATCCTTTTTTGATACCCATTTTTACACCGGTCCATCCATTTTCATTATGACTAGCAGTAACCATTGCTATTGCATCAGAATTTAAATTAAATTGAGCGAAATAAACCATTGGAGACAATGCCAAACCAACATCTTCAACGTTACAGCCAGTTGAAACTAGTCCTTCAGTTAGAGCTTTTTTAATTTTTTCGCTGTAAGATCTATAGTCTTGACCAACAATAACTCTCGGGTTTATTTTTTTTGTATGATTGATAATTTGAGTTCCAAGACCTTTGCCTAAATCAGTGATTCCTTCTAAATCGATATCTTTTTCAAACAACCATCTTGCGTCATACTCTCTAAATCCGTTTTGATTGATTTTCATAACTCTAAATACTAAAGAATAAGGGAATTTGTTATTAAATGTTTATTAACAAAACTTTCCACTTGCAAAATTATTTAAATGTTCTTATAATGTTCTATTGATTTCGCTGTTATATGGTATATTAACACAATTATAACACAACATGTAGTTGTTTTGTTAATAAACTAAGCTAAAATAGGTAAAATATGAATAAAAATGTATCATTGGCAATAGAGAAAGCTGTCGGCAGTATAAGCCAGAAGCACCAAAACGAACTAAAAAACAATGGTCCTAAAAAACCTGATTTATTCTCTTTATCGGGCGAAACAGAACTATTTCAAAACGATAAAGGCATTACGATCAAGATTGATAGATCTAGAGATGCAAATTTAACTGATTTTGGTAAAGCAACATTAACTGACAGATACTTAGGTCAAAACGAGAGTTTTCAAGATTTGTTCGCGAGAGTAGCAAGCACATACGCAGATGACAATTTACATGCACAGAGAATTTATAATTACATAAGCAACTTATGGTTCATGCCAGCAACCCCAGTTTTATCTAATGGTGGAACTGAGAGAGGTTTGCCAATTTCTTGTTTTTTAAATGAAGCAAACGATAGTTTAGAAGGCATCACAAGTCTTTGGGAAGAAAACGTTTGGCTTGCTGCAAGAGGTGGCGGTATCGGAAGTTATTGGGGTAACCTTAGATCCATTGGTGAAAAAATTGGTAAAGTTGGAAAAACATCAGGAATAATTCCTTTTATTAAAGTTATGGACTCACTAACTTTAGCTATTAGCCAAGGTTCATTAAGAAGAGGTTCTGCTGCTTGTTATTTACAAATTGATCATCCTGAAATTGAAGAGTTTATTGAAATGAGAAGACCAACTGGTGGTGACGTTAATAGAAGATCTCTTAACTTACATCACGGAGTATTAGTAACAGATGAATTTATGAGAGCAGTTGAAACTGGAGGGCAGTGGGCACTAAGAAGTCCATATGATGGCACAGTTCAATCAACTATTCCTGCAAGAAATTTATGGATCAGATTGTTAACTGCAAGAATTGAAACTGGAGAACCTTATATCGTTTTCATTGATACAGTTAACAGACAAATACCTCAACACCATAAACTTGCTGGATTAAAAGTTAAAACTTCAAATCTATGTAGCGAAATTACATTACCAACAGGAAGAGATAATGAAGGTAACCAAAGAACAGCAGTTTGCTGTCTATCGTCTTTAAACATAGACACTTATGATCAATGGAGTGAAGATCCTCAATTCGTTGAAGATGTAATGAGATTTTTAGATAACGTCATGACTGACTTTATCAATAGAGCACCAGATGAATTTGCTCATGCAAAATACTCCGCAATGAGAGAAAGAAGTGTTGGACTTGGAGTAATGGGATTACACTCTTACTTCCAACAAAAAAATATTCCTTTTGGTTCAGTGATGAGTAAAGTTTGGAACAAAAAAATATTTAAAAACATTCAAGAAAAAGTAGATGCTGCTTCTGTAGCACTAGCAGAAGAAAGAGGTGCTTGTCCTGATGCTGCTGAATATGGAATTAAAGAAAGATTTTCTAACAAAACAGCAATTGCACCTACTGCATCAATTTCAATAATTTGCGGTGGTTCTTCTCCAGGAATTGAACCTATTGCTGCTAACAGTTATACTCACAAAACATTATCGGGATCATTTAATGTTAGAAATAAATACCTTAAGAAACTTCTTCAAAAATATGAAAAAGATACTGATGAAGTTTGGTCTAGCATCACAACGAACCAAGGTTCAGTATCACACTTAGATTTTTTAACTGCTGAAGAAAAAGATACTTTTAAAACAGCATTTGAAATTGATCAAAGATGGGTAGTTGAATTAGGAGCAGATAGAACTCCACATATTTCACAAGCTCAATCTATAAATATATTTATACCTGCAGATATACATAAAAAAGATTTACACAATCTTCATTTCCAAGCTTGGAAAAAAGGGTTAAAGAGTCTTTATTATTGCAGATCTAAATCAATCCAAAGAGCCGAGAACGTAAACAACTCATCACAGACTGATGTAACTAAAAATGTTTACTCTAGCGGACAACAATCAAACAATGAATCAAATAACTATGAGGAGTGTTTATCATGTCAGTAGCAGAAAAAATTAAGCCAGGAATAATCCAACCAAGTAAAATGGGATTATTAGTAGAAAACCCAGTTTATAAGCCATTTAGATATCCATGGTGTTATGACGCTTGGTTAACCCAACAAAGAATTCATTGGTTACCAGAAGAAGTACCACTAGGTGACGATGTAAGAGATTGGCAAAAAAATCTTACTGTTGAAGAAAAGAATTTATTAACTCACATCTTTAGATTTTTTACTCAAGCCGATGTTGAGGTTAATAACTGTTATTTAAGACACTACACAACAGTATTTAAACCAACAGAAGTATTAATGATGATGACGGCGTTTGCTGCAATGGAAACAGTTCATATTGCTGCTTACTCTCATTTGTTAGATACAATTGGAATGCCAGAAACAGAATACTCTGCTTTCATGAAGTATAAAGAAATGAAAGACAAGTACGATTACATGCAAGGTTTTGACGTTAAATCAAAACATAATATTGCAATGACAATGGCAGTATTCTCTGCATTTACAGAAGGACTTCAGTTATTTGCAAGTTTTGCAATACTTTTAAACTTCCCAAGATTTAACAAAATGAAGGGAATGGGTCAGATCGTAACTTGGTCAGTGAGAGATGAAACTCTTCATTGTAATTCTATGATCAGACTGTTCAAAGACTTTATTAAAGAAGAGCCGCAAATCTGGAATGATAAATTAAAAAATGAAATTTATGATGCATGTAAAACAATTGTGCACCATGAAGATGCTTTCATTGATTTAGCTTTTCAAATGGGTCCATTAAATGGTTTAACTGCTGAAGAAGTTAAGCAGTACATCAGATTTATTGGAAACAGAAGATTAGAGCAGTTGGGACTAAATCCAATTTATGATGTTAAGAAAAACCCATTAACTTGGTTAGACACAATGTTAAATGGAGTTGAGCACATGAACTTCTTTGAAGGTAGAGCAACTGAATATTCTAAAGCTTCTACAAAAGGAAGTTGGGGAGAAGTATTCGCCTAATTAAATTATTTTAAGAATATTAAAAAGGCCAGTTTAATACTGGCCTTTTTTTTAACTAACGATTAATTATCTGTGTTTTTTCTTTAAGTCTTTTTTAAGATCTTCGTGATCACCAACTACTGTATGATATTTACTTTTAGTTACATATTTTTCTAAGAATGGAACAGCTAACAAAGGCAAGAAACCTCCAATAACAATTCCGAACGCTGCACTTTGCAAGTCAGGATCGGCGTAAGCAGCTATAAAGTCTGCAATAATGTGAGCTAAAACTATACCAACTATTCCTGCGATAGCCCCGTTAGAGAGAATTTTTAAAAATCTATTTATACTCCATCCACTATAAAAACCTATTAATGGAATTAAAGTATGAATAAATCCAAATGTAGCTCCTCTTAATATACTGTGCTCTTCTATTAGTTCTTCCATAAAATGCAGAAACCCTGGCAACTCATGCGAATGTCCCTCTGCAGACAGCACAAAAGTGAGACTTGAAAAATATAAAAATATAGTAGCGATACTTATTTTTTTCATTAGTTACACTCCTTACATGTCGTTGTTATTTCTAAATTGAAATTATTAAAATTAAATTTTCTCTTAGATTTTACGTGTTTAATTATTTTAGAGAAAAGATTCGTATTTAATTCTTCTGCTACACCACAATCATCACAAACTGCTAATACAGCATTGTGTTCATGGTGATCAGAAGTATTACATAAATGAAAAGTTTTATTTTTATTTGTTTTATGTATTAAGCCTTGTTCAGTTAAATCTTTTAAAGCTCTATAAACTGTCATTGGTTGTACAAATTTAAATTTCTGAGCTCTATTTAATATTTGATACGCAGTTAAACCTTTTGGGTTTTTTTTTAAAATATTAAGTACTAAAGAATTATTTTTCATTGTTATGTTATAACATAACATATAAAAAAGGTCAATATAAGCTAAAATTAAAACCGCTTTAGCATATCTTCTATATTTCACTTTTTAGTTGAATAACGGTTACATTATTAATTTATACGTGTTACTTAAAAGAGAGGGAATTAGGAGGACATATGAAATATTTAAAACATCTAGTAACAATAATAACGGCCATAACTATTAGTAGCGTTATATCTGCTAATGAGATTAAAATGGCTAAAGCTAATTGGGATACAGGTTATTTCCAAGCTGAAGTTTATAAACAAGGTCTTGAAAAACTTGGTTATAAAGTTACTGAGCCTCAAGCAATGAAACCATCAGTGTTTTACGTTGCTGCTGCTCAAGGAGATCTAGATCTTTGGGTTAACGGTTGGTTTGGAACTCATGACACTTATCTTAAAGAAGCTAAAGGTAAAGTTAAGCCAGTTGGATATGTAATGAAAAAAGGCGGTCTTCAAGGATATCTAATTGATAAAAAAACTGCTGATAAATTCAAAATTAAATCTGTAATGGATATTAAAAAGCACGCTAAAGAGTTTGACTCAAATGGCGATGGTAAAGCAGATATGGTTGCTTGCCCTCCAGGTTGGGGATGTGAAAAGCAAATTACTAAGCATTTCAATGAACTTGGTTTAGGTGATTTTATTAACCCTGTTAAAGCTGATTATTCAGCTTCAATGGCAGATGCGATCTCTAAATATAAAAACAATCAATCTATTTTATTTTACACATGGACACCGAACTGGACAGTAGGTGCGTTAGAACTTGGTAAAGATGTAGTTTGGATTGATGTACCATTTAGTGAAACTAAAACTGTAGCTGTACCAAATGCAACAAAATCAAAAATTAACTTAGGTTTTGGTGCTGATGATATACGACCAGCTGCTAATGCTGACTTTCTAAAAGCTAATCCTAAAGTAGCGAAGTTTTTGAAAAAAGCTTCAATACCTTTAAGCGATGTAGCTGCTCAAAACATGAAAATGAACAAAGGTGAGAAAAGTGAGAGAGCAATTAGAAAACACGCATCTGAATGGATAAAAAATAATCAAAGCACATTTAATAGCTGGTTAAATTAAAAAAGATCAGTGAATTTGAAGTTAGCGCCATCAGATTTTGATTTATACATACCAATTTCTGAATGGATTGAAGTAAATATCAAAGAGTGGTTGTTTACACAACGACCACTCTTTAAAAAACTTTCAGCTCCTATTGATAACGTTTTAAATGGCCTAGACTCTCTTTTTAATTTTATTCCTTTTCCAATAGTAATTTTAATTTTTATTTTTCTTGCTTACAAAACTAATGGATTGAAATTTGCATTATTTACATTCATTAGTTTAGTTTTTATTGATCTTGTTGATTTATGGTCAGAGAGCATGACTACATTAGCAATGATTTTTACAGCAGTAATATTTTGTATTTTAATTGGTGTACCTTTAGGAATTTTAGCATCAAGAAGTAATACATTTGAAATTATCTTAAGACCAATCTTAGATGTAATGCAAACTATACCCAGCTTCGTATATTTAATTCCTGTAGTAATGCTATTTGGTGTAGGCTTAACCCCGGGTGTTGTAGCTACAATTATTTTTGCTTTACCACCAATCATCAGATTAACGAATTTAGGTATTAGACAAGTTGGAAAAGGATTTAAGGAAGCTGGTTCTAGTCTCGGATTAACAAAGTTTTTAATTTTATTAAAAATTGAAATACCTTTATCTTTAAAAACTATAATGGCAGGAGTTAATCAAACTTTAATGTTAGCGCTTTCAATGGTTGTTATTGCAGCTTTAATTGGAGCAGGAGGGTTAGGATTAACTGTTTATGTTGCCTTAGGAAGACTTGATATCGGTGCAGCAGTTATTGGTGGTACAGGAATAGTAATTTTAGCAATTATTCTAGATAGAATAACTCAAAAGATTGTTAAAAGTCGTTAACAAATCCTAAAGCTTTAAAAATAAAGACAATAATTAAAAATAAAATTGTCCAAATAAAAAATTGTAAAGCAATTTTTGATTTAGGTTCTTTTTTAACTCCACTTTTCCAGTTCATAAAAGTGTAAGTAGAAAAAATTGCTAATATTAAAAGAAGTAGAAAGTTAGTAAGTGACATTATCTTTGGTTAAGAAGCATAACTTCTCTTACCTCAGAACCTCTGTATTTCGATAATGGTCTAATTAATTTATTTGATGTGTGTTGTTCCATGATATGTGCGGACCAGCCAGTAATACGAGACATAACAAATATAGGAGTATAAAAATCAATATCAATTCCCATCATGTAGTAAAGAGGTCCACATGGAAAATCTACGTTTGGATGAATTTTTTTTCTTTCAACCATTGTCCTTGCTAAGATGTCATAAATCTTTGTATACTTTTCCTTATTAAGCATTCTGGCAACTTTGAATAAGTAATGTTTCATTGTAGGCACTCTAGAGTCTCCAGTTCTGTAAACTCTGTGACCAAATCCCATTACAACTTTTTTCTTAGCAATAGCGTTATCAATCCATTTCTGTGCTCTTTCAGGTTTTCCAATTTCTTTCATCATATGCATTACTGCTTCGTTAGCTCCACCATGCAACGGACCTTTTAAACTAGCAATCGCTCCAGTTATTGCTCCGTGAATATCCGATAAACTACTTGTTATTGTTCTTGCTGTAAAAGTCGAAACATTAAAACTGTGTTCTGCATAAAGAATTAAAGAAATATCAAAAGCTCTAACAATTTCTTTATCAGGGACTTTATTAAACATCATTTTAAAGAAATTTTCTGAATAAGATAATTTAGAACTCGGTGAAATTATGCTTTTACCTTTTCTGCTTCTAAAATAAGCAGCAATGGCGGTAGGTGCCTTAGCAAATATTCTCATTGCTTTTCTCATATTTGCTTTTGGTGAATTATCTTTAGTTTCTTTATCTTCAAGAGCCATTAAACTTACACAAGTTCTAATCACATCCATTGGATGAGCATTTTTTGGCATTTTTTTAATATCATTTAAAATTTGTTTAGAAAGTTTTCTCTCAGATCTTTCTTGTTTAATGAATCTTTTTAATTGAGATTTGTTTGGCAGTTCTCCGTTTAAAACAAGGTAAGCAACTTCTTCAAAATCACACTTATCACAAAGTTCTTGAACTGTGTAACCTCGATAAGTTAATGCACTTAGTTCTGGTACTACATGTGAAATAGTTGTTTCATCAACTACTATTCCTAATAAACCTTTTTTAACTTCATCACTCATTATTCATGTCCTTCAGTAGAAAAATCTGTAATTTTCTTATCTGGAGTATTGTACTTCTCATATTCTACTAACTCGTACAACCTTTTTCTAGTTTGCATTTTGTCTATAATATTGTTTTGGTGACCATCATTAAATATTGATTTTAAACCCATTTCTACATTTTTCATTGCAAGACGTTGAGTAGAAACTGGATAAATAACTAAATTATAGCCCAGATCTTCAAGCTGTTTTTTGTCTAAAAGTTTTGATTTCCCAAATTCTGTCATGTTAGCGAGCAAATATCCTTTAGATACTTTTCTAACTTTTTCAAATTCGCTTTCATCTTTCATGGCTTCAGGAAAAATCATATCAGCGCCAGCATCTTCATACGCCTTTATTCTATCTAGTGTTTTATCTAATCCTTCGACTGCATTAGCATCTGTTCTTGCTATTATTAAAAAATTTTTATCTTTTCTTGCCTTAACTGACTCTTGAATTTTTTTTACCATTTCCTCTTTTGTTACGAGCTCTTTATTATCCAGATGACCACATCTTTTTTCAGCAATTTGATCTTCTAAATGACAACCAGCTAATCCTTTTTTTTCAATTTCTTCTATTGTTTTTTTACAATTTCCAAAGCCAGTATCAACGTCAACAATAGTTGGAAGATCTGTTACTCTTGAAATTTGACCACTTCTATAACTTATTTGATCAAGTGTAGTTAAACCAATATCTGGTAAACCTAAGTCGTTAGACATAACTCCACCAGAAATATAAACACCATCAAACCCAATTTCTGCAATGAGCTTTGCACATAAAGGATTATATGCACCAGGAAACCTAAGTAATTTTTTTGATTGAAGTTTATTTCTAAAGTCAGATCTTTTTTCAGAAGCTGTCTTTTCAATAAAATGCATGTGTTGATTGTATATTAGAGGGTATTTAAAAAATCAAAGACTATTTAAACAATATAAACAATCCAGTTAAAACAAGTAAAATCGCTAGTAAATATTCTATAATTTTTTTTGTTTTTACGTCATTAACAAATTTTCTTAATCCACTACCAAATAGAGCCCATAAACTTATAGTTGGAAAGCAAATTATTGCAGCCGTTAAAGTTACAAATGCAACTCCAACAAAAATATTCTCATCTGTTGGAAAAAATCCAGAAGCAACGGTTACTGCAATAGACCAAGCTTTAGGATTTATAAATTGAAATAGAGAAGCTTCATAAAATTTTAAAGGTCTACCAGTTTCTTTTTGTACCATGCTAAAAGAACCAATCATTTTCCAACCTAAATAGATTAAATATAAAAAACATAAAATTTTCATATAAAACTGGATTTGTGGGTAGAGCAAAAAAAGATTAGCTAAACCAAAACAAGTAAGTCCAATTTGAAATATGTGCCCCAGAGGTATCCCAATTAAGTGAGGAAGAGTTCTTACAAAACCAAATTTCATCCCTGATGCAGTTAACATTGCATTGTTCGGACCAGGAGTAAAAAACATTGTAAAATAAAAAGTGGCTAAAGCAGAAAAAAGAGTAAATGTTATCATAAATATTTTTCTAAGATTTTTTCAAATCCAATAAAATCAGAAATTAACTCATCATGTTTTATTTCATTTTCATTTTTTTCTGTGTAACCGTCTTTTACTAATACAAAAGGTAATTTTGCATTATGTGCAGAGTTAGCATCAACTTCGCTATCTCCAACCATTATAGTTTTTTTTAAATCACCTCCAATTATCTCAACAACATTAGTTAAATGTCTTGGGTCAGGTTTATTAAACTCAAAAGTGTCAGCACCAGCGATATATTCAAAGTATTTGCTCATATCTAATTTTTTTAAAAGATCTACCGCTAACCTTTCTTGTTTATTAGTGCAGACAGCCATTGATATTTTTTTATTTTTAGCCCATTCTAAAAATTCTATAACTCCATTTATAGGTTTGCTATCTCTGTCGATATTTTTTGCATAGAAATCTATAAATTCTTTTGTCATCTCCTTTTTTATTTTTTCATCTTTAATTTCTTCTTTAAAAGACCTTTGCATCATTACCCATGCTCCTCTTCCTGCTAGAGATTTAATTTCAGATAATTTCTTTTCAGCATGACCGAATTTTTTCATTACATGATTATGTGCAGCCATTAGATCTGGAGCGGTATTCACTATCGTCCCATCCAAATCGAATAAAATTGTATAAATTTGACTCATATTAAAAAGTATTAAAAAGAAATATTTTGTGACTTATTTAAGTTACATTCATAATGTAAAGAATTTTTAAATGAAAAGAAATACAAAATTAGATAAAGCTAATTCTTATCGGTTATCTCAAGAAGTTTTAAGAAATAGAGCTTTATCCAAGGGAGTTAATTTAATTGCTCCCGAAACAATTTTTTTGTCTTCAGATACCTCTTTTGGAAAAAATGTAACTGTTGAACCGTATGTAGTTTTTGGTCCAAAAGTAAAAGTAGGGGATAATTCTTATATAAAATCATTTAGCCATATTGAGGGAACAAAAATTGAAAAAAATGTTTCGGTTGGACCTTATGCAAGATTAAGAGAAGGGACAATTTTAAAGAATAATTCTAAAATTGGAAATTTTGTTGAAACCAAAAAATCAAACATAAATCAAAACTCTAAAGTAAATCATCTTTCATATATTGGTGATGCATCAATTGGAAAAAATTCTAATATAGGAGCCGGAACAATCACATGTAATTATGATGGAATAAAAAAATCAAAAACGAAAATTGCAGATAATGTTTTCATAGGATCTAATTCATCACTTGTAGCTCCGGTAAGTATTGATAAAAATAGTTTAGTTGGTGCTGGCTCTGTAATTACAAAAAATGTAAAAAAAAAATCTTTAGCACTTACAAGATCTAAGCAAATTGAAGTCAAAAATTATAGAAGAAAGAAAAAATAATGTGTGGGATAATTGGAATTGCAAGCAATAAACCTGTTTCAATTAATATAATTAATTCTCTTAAAAAATTAGAGTATAGAGGTTATGACTCTGCTGGATTAGCAACGCTAGATAATAATTTAATTGATGAAAAAAAATGTTCTGGAAGAGTAGATGAGTTAGAAAAAATATTATTTAAAAATCCGTCTAACGGAAATATTGGAATTGGCCATGTTAGATGGGCTACACACGGAATTCCAAATATTGTTAATGCACACCCACACTCATCTGAAGAAGTTTCTGTTGTTCATAATGGAATAATTGAAAACTCTGATGAATTAAAAAAAGATCTAGAAGAAAAAGGTTTTAAATTTAAATCACAGACTGATACCGAAGTTATTACAATGCTAATCACTCAATATTTAAAAAGTTCAGAACCCTTAGACTCTGTATTTAAAGCATTAAAAAAATTAAAAGGCAGCTTCGCTCTTGGCATTATATTTAAAAACTATAAAGAAATGATTATTGGAGCAAGAAGAGGTAGCCCATTAGCAGTAGGTTATTCTAATGATGAAAATTATTTAGGCTCTGATTCTTATGCATTAAAATCTATGACAAATAAAATCTCCTATTTAGATGATGGAGAAGTATGCATGCTAACAAAAAATGATGTTACTTTTTACGATACAAAACAAACTAAAATAAATAAAAAAGTTCATACCGTATCTGATGATGAAAATACTTCTGATAAAGGTGATTATAAAAACTTTATGTCTAAAGAAATTTTTGAACAATCAGATACTATAAAAAAATGTATTAGCGAATATACTGATAGCCTTAAAAAAGATATAAATATTTATAATTTTCCAATTGATCCAAAAAAAATTAATAAGATAATATTAATTGGATGCGGTACCGCTTATCATTCCTGTTTAGTTGCTAAATATTGGCTTGAGGAATTAACATCAATTGATGTTGAAATAGATATCGCTTCAGAATTTAGATACAGAAATTTAAAATTTAATTCTAATAATCTATATATTTTTGTCTCTCAATCTGGTGAAACTGCTGATACTGCGGCTGCTTTAGATATTTGTAAAAAAAATAAAGTGAAAACTTGTTCGATTGTAAATGTAGTTGAAAGCACTATTGCTAGAAATTCTGATTGGGTTTTACCTATTCATGCTGGGCCAGAAATTGGAGTAGCTTCAACCAAAGCTTTTTTAGGACAATTAATAGTTTTATATATTCTCTCACTAAAACTTTCTATTGTGAGAGGTGATGTTGATAAAAAAAGTTATGATAAAAATGTAGAGAACTTACAAAAACTTCCTGAGTCAATTAAAAACACCTTAAAACTTGAAAGTGAAACTCAGTTAATGGCTAAAGAATTTTTAGACGCAAAAGGGTCAATGTTTCTTGGAAGAGGAAATTCTTTTCCAGTAGCTTTAGAAGGAGCTTTGAAATTAAAAGAGCTTTCATATTTACATGCTGAAGGCTATCCAGCAGGTGAAATGAAACACGGACCTTTGGCTTTGATTGAAGAGGGATTACCAGTAATAGTAATTGCTCCCAAAGATAAATATTATGAAAAAACTCTTTCAAATATGCAGGAAGTCATAGCAAGAGGTGGAAAAATTTTTTTTATAACTGATAACAACAAAAGATTATTAAGTACTAATATCAGATTTAGACTAAGAGTACCGAGAGTCGACAGTTTGCTATCACCTTTATTATTAACTATTCCTTTGCAACTGTTAGCATATCATGTGGCACTATTAAAAAATTGTGATATTGATAAACCACGAAATTTAGCAAAATCAGTAACAGTCGAATAAAATGAAAAAAAAATATCAAGCGATGGTACTATCCTGTATGGACCCTCGCTTTCAACCAATAGTCTTTAACTATCTAAAAAAAAAGAAATTAACAGGGAAATATAGCGCTTTCACAATCGCTGGTTCGGCTATTGGTGTTACAGCAAACAAATTTAAAAAATGGCATAAAGCTTTCTGGGATAATATTGAAACCTCAATTAAGTTACATCAAATAAAAAAATTAATTGTCATAAACCATAGGGACTGCGGAGCTGCAAAAATTATTAATGGGAATAAATTATTTGATAAATCTAACGAGACAAAAATACACAAGGACTCATTTAAAAAGATAAAATTAAAATTTAAAAAGAAATATCCTAAGCTGAAAATTGAGCTTAAACTCATCTCTTTAAAAAAAAAAATAGAAAACTTCTAATTTATTTGAATAAAGAAAATAAATCGAAACTTTGGAAAACCATTCAAGAAGCCGGAGACTATCTAGCTAATAAATTACCTGAACACCCAAATCATCCTAAAGGCAGAAACCCATATGCTCATGTTGCAATTTGTATAAAAAATAAGTTTGGATTGAGCTATAAAGATATCGCTGATGAAGAGTTACAAAATGTTCTTAATTACATAGAATTTTTAAAAAAAAATCCAAATTAATTGAAATTAAAGGCTCTTAGGATTGAATAGTTAGTCTCAATAATCTATATATACTTCAAGTTGAACATGAAAAAATGGAACGTAAATAGCTGGCAAAACTATCCTGCAAAACACTTACCTGTTTACAAGGATAAAAAGGAATTAGATATGGTTTTAAGTAAACTTAAATCATATCCACCTCTAGTATTTGCTGGAGAGACAAGATCTCTAAAAAAATCTTTAGCTCAAGTAGTTGAAGGAAAAGCTTTCTTATTACAAGGAGGAGATTGTGCTGAAAGTTTTGAAGAATTTAATCCTGACAATATAAGAGACACTTTAAAAGCAATACTACAAATGTCATTAGTTTTAACTTACTCGGCTGCAATGCCAGTGGTAAAAGTTGGAAGAATTGCTGGTCAATTTTCAAAACCTAGAAGCTCACCAGTTGAAAAGAAAGGTGATAAAGAATTACCTAGCTACTTAGGTGATAATATTAATGGAATGGAATTTTCAGAAAAGGCAAGAATACCAGATCCTAAAAGATTATTTAGATCTTACTCGCAATCTGCATCAACATTAAATTTAATAAGAGCATTTTCGCAAGGAGGTTTTGCAGATTTAAGACAAGTTCATTTATGGAACTTAGGATTTGTAAACGATAAAACTAAAAGCAAGTATAAAGAGATTGAAGATAAAATAAGCGATGCATTATCTTTTATGGAAGCTTGTGGAATTAATCCAGAAACAAATAGAAAATTAAGAACTGTTAATTTTTATACTTCACATGAAGCATTACTTTTACCTTTTGAAGAAGTAATGACGAGAGTTGACTCAACAACAGGAGAGTTTCATGACACATCAGCTCATTTTGTTTGGATTGGTGATAGAACACGTCAACCAGACGGTGCGCATGTAGAATTCTGTAGAGGAATAAAAAATCCCTTAGGTATTAAATGTGGACCAACTCTTAAACCAGAAGAATTAATTAACCTTTGTAATATCTTAAATCCAGAAAATGAAGCAGGAAGAATTACATTAATTTCAAGATTTGGTTCAAATAAAGTTGAAGAATTTTTACCAAAACTAATAAGAGCTGTAAAAAAAGAGGGATTAAAAGTAGTTTGGTCTTGTGATCCAATGCATGGCAATACTATAAAAGCTGAAAGTGGATTTAAAACTCGACCATTCGATAACGTTCTTCAAGAAGTTAAAAATTTCTTTAGTGTGCATCAAGCAGAAGGAAGTTACGCTGGTGGATTACATGTTGAAATGACAGGTCAAGATGTAACAGAGTGCACGGGTGGAGCACAAAAAATTTCTGATGATGATTTATCTAATAGATATAGGACTCATTGTGACCCGAGACTAAATGCGTCACAAGCATTAGAACTCGCTTTCTTGATTTCTGATGAAATAAAGAAAAACTCTAAATATTCAAAAAAGATTATTAAAGAAGCGTCTTAATGATTAATATATAATCATTAAGACAGAATCCTGAAAGGGATTTAAAAGATTATTATGAACGTAGAAAAAAGAGCAAAAATTATTACTAACTGGATTGACAATTATTGTAAAAAAACATCGTTTGATCCAAAAGCACTTGTTGTAGGCATTTCTGGAGGTATAGACTCTTCAGTAGTAAGTACTTTATGTGCATTAACTGAGAGAAAAACAATTGTTCTTAGTATGCCAATTAAACAAATTCAATCTCAACACGATCTGAGCATGAAGCACGGTAAATGGTTAACTAGTAAGTTTAAAAATGTAGAACACAAAGTACTAGAATTAGAAAAATTATTTAAAAATTTTGAAGAAATTTTAAATGAATTTAATAATGAACATGGATTTGCAAACTCAAGAGCAAGGTTGAGAATGGCAACTTTGTATCAAGTTGCAGCAGCAAATTCTGGAATAGTTGTTGGCACTGGTAACAAAGTCGAAGACTTTGGTGTTGGATTTTACACAAAATATGGTGACGGTGGAGTTGATATTTCACCAATAGCAGACTGTAATAAATCTGAAGTTTGGGAACTTGGCAAACATCTAGGTATTAATAAAAAAATTATTGAGGCAGAACCTACCGACGGTCTCTGGAATGATGGCAGAAATGATACGGATCAACTGGGCATGAGTTATGCAGAGTTAGAAAAAGCTATGATTAATAAAGATGATCCGAATTATCAAAAATATTTAGAGATAAGAAAAAAAAACCTTCACAAAATGGAACCAATACCAGTTTGTAAATTTAATGAATCTTAATTTAAAAATAACTAATTCTTTATCAAGAAAAAAAGAATTATTTAAACCAATAAACTCAAAAGCAATTACAATGTATGCTTGTGGACCAACAGTTTATGATAATCCACATGTAGGTAACGCAAGAACATTAGTTGTTTTTGATACTCTATTCAGAGTTTTAAAGAAGATTTATCAAAATGTTAATTATGTGAGAAATATCACTGACGTTGATGATAAAATAATTGAAGCATCAAAGAAAAAAAATAAATCAATTCAAGAAATTACAGAGGAAGTGACTAAAATCTTTCATAAAAATTGCACATCTTTGAATTGTTTACCACCAACAAAAGAACCTAAAGCTACGGAACATATTAAAGAAATGATCGAAATGACGACTTCATTAATAAATAAGAAATTTGCCTATGTCTCAGCGGGACATGTGTATTTTTCTGTTTCTACTTTTAAAGAATACGGGAAATTATCTAACAAAAATTTAGAAGAATTGAAGGCGGGGTCAAGAATTGAAGTATCAAAACTAAAGAAAAGCCCAATGGATTTCGTTTTATGGAAACCATCTTTAGATGAAGATCCCGGCTGGGACTCTCCTTGGGGAAGAGGTAGACCTGGGTGGCACTTAGAATGTTCTGTGATGAGTGAAAAATATTTAGGAAAAAATTTTGATATTCATGGAGGCGGATTAGATCTAATTTTCCCTCACCATGAAAATGAAATTGCTCAGTCATGCTGTAATAACTCAACTAAAAAATTTTCAAATTATTGGGTGCACAATGGATTTGTTACAATTAATAAAGAGAAGATGTCAAAGTCTTTAGGAAATATTGTGACAATCTCTGATGCTGTTAAAAAGTATTCTGGTCAAGCAGTTAGGTTAGCTCTTTTGAGCGCTCATTATAGTCAGCCTTTAGACTGGAATGAAAAACTTTTATTAGAACAAAAGTCTACAATCGAAAAATGGTATCAACTTTATGAATTTTCTGATGAAAATTTAGAGCTAGGAGTGATTGAAAGTTTATTGGACGATCTAAACACGCCAGGTTTCATTGCTAAAATACATGAACTTTATAATGCAGCAAAAAAAGGAGATGAAAAAAGTAAAAAAAACTTCAATAGCGCATGTAGATTAATTGGATTGTTTAACTTAAGCAAAGATGAGTGGGATAAATTTAAAATAACAAACTCAAAAATATCTGAAGAATTCATACTGAATAAAATTAATGAAAGGTTGAATGCTAAAAATAATGGTGATTACAAACTGGCAGATCAAATAAGAGATGAATTATTAAAAAAAGATGTAGTTATTGAAGATCAAAAAGATAAAACTGTTTGGAAATTTAAATGAGCAAAGAAAAAATATTTATTTTTGATACAACTTTAAGAGACGGCGCCCAAACAGAAGGTGTTGATTTTTCTTTAGAAGATAAAAAAAGAATTGCAAAAATACTATCTGAAATCGGTATTGATTATGTAGAAGGAGGTTGGCCAGGAGCTAACCCCGTTGATACAGAATTTTTTTCTAAGCCTTTTAATTTAAATAAAACCATCTTCACTGCTTTTGGAATGACAAAGAAAATAGGTCGTAGCGCTGAAAATGATCCATCTCTATCACCTTTGATCAATGCATCATGTTCAGCTGTTTGTGTTGTGGGAAAAGCTTGGGATTTTCATGTCAAAACTGCTTTAGGTATAAAAAATCAGGATAATTTAGAAAATATAAGAGAGACCGCTAAACATATAGTAAAAAATAAAAAAGAATTTTTATTTGATGCGGAACATTTTTTTGATGGTTTTAAAGCAAATCCTGATTATGCGTTAGAATGCTTGAAAAATGCTTATGACCAAGGTGCAAGGTGGGTAGTACTTTGTGATACGAACGGTGGAACTTTACCTCATGAAGTAGGCGAGATTGTTTCTAAAGTTTCAAAAGTTATACCTGGAAAAAATTTAGGCATTCATGCTCATAATGATACTGAAAACGCTGTAGCTAATTCTTTAACAGCAATTCAAGCTGGAGTTAGACAAGTGCAAGGAACTATCAATGGTCTGGGAGAAAGATGTGGAAATGCAAATTTAATGTCTATTATACCAACACTATCTTTAAAAAAATCTTTCAGCGAAAAATTTGAACTTAATATTAAAAAAGAAAAACTCAGTTCGTTAACAGATTGTTCTAGATTATTAGATGAAATATTAAATAGAAAACCAAATAAAAGTTTACCCTATGTGGGAGCATCTGCCTTTTCACATAAAGGAGGTTTACACGTTTCTGCAGTTAAAAAAGATCCAAAAACCTATGAACATATTGATCCTAAACTAATCGGCAATCACAGAAATATAATAGTTTCAAATCAAGCTGGTCGCTCTAATATTTTATCTAGACTTGAAGCTTACGGAGTTAAAATTGACTCTAAAGACAAAAAAATTCAAAAAATATTGGATGAAGTTAAAGAAAGAGAGTTCAGTGGTTATTCATACGATGGAGCAGATGCATCATTTGAACTATTAGCTAACAGGTTGCTTGGTAAAGTTCCTGAATATCTTAAAGTCGAAAGTTACAATGTAAATGTTTCAAAATCTGAAAATATTTCTACAAAAGCAAACGTTGTTTTCTTAATTGATGGTAAAAAAATAGAGTGTGATGGTGAAGGAAATGGTCCAGTCAACGCCTTAGATAATGCAATAAGATCAAATTTTAAAAAAGTAGAAAAATATTATAACTATTTTTCAGATCTTAAGTTATTGGATTACAAAGTAAGAATATTAAATACAGGTACCGAAGCAACTACAAGAGTTTTAATTGAAAGCACAGATAAAACAGGTAAGAGTTGGTTTACTATAGGAGTGTCACCAAATATTATAGAAGCCTCATTCAAAGCTTTAATAGATAGTTTAGATTATAAACTTTACAAAGAAAAAGCCCCTGCAAATCTAAATGAAAAATAAATTTGGATTTATTCTAGTAAAAACTCAATTAGGTGAAAATATTGGAGCATGCGCTAGGTCAATGAAAAACTTTGGATTTTCCAAACTTCATATTGTTAGTCCAAAAATTAATTTTCCAAACCATAAAACTAAAGCAACTTCTGTTGGTGCATATGATATAATTAATAAAGCTAAAGTATTTGACAGTGTGGAAAAAGCTGTAGAACCTTTTAATTTAGTTATTGCTTTAAGTGCCAGAAGAAGAGATATTAATAAGAGACATATATCTTTACAAAATTTTCAAAAAATAATTAAAAAAAGACAAAATTTAAATATAGGATTTATGTTTGGCCCAGAAGCTTCAGGTTTATCAAATCAAGATTTATCATTTTCAAACTATATAATGCAAATACCAACCTCTACAAAATTTAAATCATTAAATTTATCTCATTCATTAACTGTTATTTGTTATGAAATATTTAAAATAATGAATGAAAACAAAACAAAAAATAATAATTTAAATTTAAAGATTTCCTCAAAAGTTAAAATAACGAATATTGTCAGGCATTTAGTTTCTCTTTTAGAGAAAAAAGATTTTTTTACCCCAAAAGAAAAAAAACATTCCATGTTATTAAATATAAATAATTTAATTTATAAATTACAACCTAATGATAAAGAATTGAGGATTTTAGCCAGTATTATAAGCTCACTGAGTAGAAAATAAGAATAAACCATAATTGACAAATACTCCCTAAAGCTTATAAACACTCATTTATTAAATATGACAAAAAGACTGAAATCAAAGCACAAAGTAGATAGAAGGCTTAAGGCAAATATTTGGGGCAGACCAAAAAGTCCTTTTAATTCTAGGGCTTATCCTCCAGGTCAGCATGGACAGAATAAAAAAGGTAAACCAACTGATTACGGCATTCAATTACAAGCAAAACAAAAATTAAAAGCTTATTACGGAAATATAAACGAGAGACAATTTAGAAATATTTATAGGAAAGCTTTATCGAAAAGAGGGGATACCACGGAAAATTTAATTGCTTTATTAGAGAGTAGATTAGATACAGTAATTTATAGAGCTAAATTTGCGCCTACTGTTTTTGCCGCAAGACAGATGATAAATCATGGTCATATTAAAGTTAACAAAAAAAGAGTTAATATAGCTAGCTACGTGGTTAGCAGCACTGATTTGATCGAAGTAAGAGAAAAATCAAAAAAATTAACTGTTATAGATGGGTCGCTTCAAAGCAAAGAGCGAGATGTTCCAGAATATATTCAGTTAGACGACAAAAACAAAACTGCTAAACTAGTAAGAGTTCCAAAATTTGCTGAAGTACCTTTTCCGGTAATAATGGAGCCAAGTTTGGTAATTGAATATTATTCAAGATAATTGAATTTTTTTAGTTTATTTAAAAGAAATTTAATATTCAAATTTAAAAAAAAAATCTCAATAGATAATGACAACATTTTATCTGAGTCATTAGACTATCTATTTCACAAATATGGCAGTGATAAAGCAAATATTTTTAAACCTAATCAACAAACTGGTCATGGTTATTCTATTTATTATGAAAAAAAATTGGAAACTTACAAAAATGAAAATCTAAATATATTAGAAATTGGTTCATACGCTGGAGCATCTGCAGCTGCATTTACCAAATATCTTCCTAAATCAAAAGTCTATTGTTTTGATGTAAATATTTCAAATTTCAAATATAAATCTAAAAATATTAATGTTTATGGAATAGACATCAACAATCAAAAAAAAGTAATTAAAACTCTAAATAAAATATTTTTAGGACAAAACTTCAATCAATTTGATTTAATTATAGATGATGGTTCGCACAACTTAAGTGATATTTTAATGAGTTTAAAAATTTTCTTTAAATATGTAAAAAATAAAGGACTTTATATTATAGAAGATTATAAACATCCAAATTATTATAAATACAATAGAGATATTGATCACTTATTAGTTGACCAAATTTTTGAAAGTCTAAATAGCAAAAGGTCATTTAACTCGAATATATTTAATGATGATGATCAAAAAGAGTTAATTAAATCAATAAAAAAGATTGAAACTTTTAAGGGAAATTTGAACGATTCTGATATTAGCTTTATAACAAAAGCATAAATCAAATTACTTTTTTGTCTTCAAGAAGTTTTTTTAATTCACCTTTTTCAAACATTTCTTTAACTATATCACAACCCCCAATAAATTCTTGTTTAACATAAAGTTGAGGTATTGTGGGCCAATCACTAAAATCTTTAATTCCTTGTCTTAAATTTTCATCCTCCAAAACATTAATTCCTTTAAAATTAACATTTAAATGCTTAAGTACATTTGATACTGCCATTGAGAAGCCGCATTGAGGTGCCTCAGGTGTTCCTTTCATAAATAAACAAACTTGATTATCATCGATTAATTTTTTTATCTTTTCTTTTATTTCCATTATTTACCTTCTGTAGTTATTGATAATGCGTGTAATTCATTGCCCATTTTACCTTTTAAAGATTTATAAACAAGTTTGTGTTGTTCAATTTTATTCAAATTGTTAAATTTTGATGATTTAATTATCGCAGAATAATGATTGTTATCACCCATTAAATCTTTTATTTCAATTGAAGCATCGGGCAAATCTTCTTTAATAAGTCTTTTTATTTCTTCAATAGGTAAAGGCATTAATAATTATTATACCATTCATTGTTTATTTTAAACAAATCTTTAATATTAATCTTTAACTCATCTTCAATTTCAAAAAAGTCAGATTGTGTAATACCTATATTTTCGTAAAAAACATTATTGTCTTTTAAAATTTTATCAACTTTTGGTAGGTTTTTATTGTTAACTTCAATTAGATAACGAGCTTGATCTTCACCAAAAAAATAATTTATTGAATTAGTTAGTCTTTTTGGCTTATGTATTTTGGCACCAATATTTGAACCTATCGACATTTCAGCAAGAGCAACAATCAAGCCACCTGTTGAAATATCATGAGAAGACAAAATCAAATTTTTATTAATTAATTTAAGTAAACATTCACCATTATTTTTTTCATTTCTTAAATTTATTTCTGGAGGCATACCTTTATTAATAGAGTAAATTTCTTTTAAAAAAACACTTTGTTCTAGATGACCAAATGTTTTTCCTACAACTAATAAAGTGCTGTCGGCATTTATAAAGTTATGACTTAATGGCTTCGATAGTTTTTTAATCAAACCTACACCACCAATAACTGGAGTGGGGGATATATTTTTTTTATTTGTACCATTGTAGAAAGATACATTTCCCGAAACCACAGGATAATCTAAAAATTCACAAGCTTCTTTAATGCCCTCTAAACATTCTGCGAATTCTCCCATAATTTCTTTATTTTCAGGATTCCCAAAGTTTAAACAATTAGTGATAGCCAATGGTTTTGCGCCCACTGAGATTAAATTTCTCCAATTTTCGCAAACAACCTGTTTACCTCCAGTCAATGGAAATGATTTACAATAGTTTGCTGATGAGTCTACAGATACTGCTATAGCTTTGTCTTTATTATGTATTCTAATTATTGCTGCGTCCGAACCAGATTTTTGAGCAGTATCACACATTACCATCTGATCATACTGACTTGTGATCCAATTTTTATTTGAGTGGTTAGGGTTTGATAGTATTTTTACTAAAGCATCCTCAATTTTTATTTTTTTCAATTCTTTGATGTTAACTTTATCTTTATGAGGTTTTTTTCTTATCCATTTCCTATCATAAATTGGAGCTTTTGATGCAAGAGCATCTATAGGTATCTCTCCTTCAATCTTATTATTATATTTTAATGTGAGATTGTTTGTATCTGTAGTTTTTCCAATAATTACAAAATCTAGATCCCATTTATCAAATATTTTTTTTGCCGCTTTTTCTTTACCATCTTCAAGTATGATTAACATTCTTTCCTGACTCTCTGATAGCATCATTTCATAAGGTGTCATATTCTCTTCTCTGCAAGGAACTTTTTCTAAATCAAGTTCAATACCCAATGATCCTTTAGATGCCATTTCTACACTCGAAGAGGTTAATCCTGCGGCTCCCATGTCTTGTATAGATATTATTGAATTATCCTTCATTAATTCAAGACAAGCTTCCATTAAAAGTTTTTCAGTAAATGGATCTCCAACTTGAACGGTTGGTTTTTTTTCTTCAGAGTTTTCATCAAATTCTGCTGATGCCATTGATGCACCATGAATACCATCACGACCAGTTTTTGATCCTACATAAACTACAGATTTATTCAAACCTTTAGCTTTGGAATAAAATATTTTATTCTTTTTTGCGTGGCCAACAGCCATCGCATTAACTAAAATATTTTCATTATAGGTTTCATCAAATTTAGTTTCTCCTGCTACAGTTGGTATTCCAATACAATTACCATACCCACCAATTCCTGAAACTACACCATTTAATAAGCTCTTTGTTTTAGGATGTTTAGGCTCACCAAAATGAATTGAATTTAATAAAGCTATCGGCCTAGCTCCCATAGTGAAAACATCTCTTAAAATACCACCAACACCCGTAGCAGCACCTTGGTAAGGCTCAATGTAAGATGGATGATTATGACTTTCTATTTTAAATACGATCGCATCATCATCACCGATATCTATAACACCTGCATTTTCACCAGGTCCTTGAATAACTTGTTTTCCTTTAGTAGGTAATTTTTTAAGATGTATTCGTGAAGATTTATAAGAGCAATGTTCATTCCACATTGCTGAAAAAATTCCAAGTTCTAATAAATTAGGTTCTCTTTTTAAAATTTTTTTAATTTTACTAAATTCATCTAAATTTAAGCCATGTTTTTCAACAATGTCATTAGTTATTTTCATTTTAATTAAGTAAACTTGAAAATAAATTTACACCATCTTTGTTAGATATAATTTCATCAACCATTCTCTCGGGATGAGGCATCATTCCTAAGATATTTTTCTTTTGATTATAAATTCCAGCAATATTCTCTATTGAACCGTTGGGATTAGAATTTTCATTAATATTTCCTGCTTCATCACAATACTTAAATGCAATTAAGTCTTCTTTATTTAATTCTTCTAAATGATTTGTATCTGTAAAATAATTTCCCTCATTATGTGCAATATTAATCTTTAAGATTTCATCTTTCTTGTATTTATTAGAAAATTTTGTGTTGTTATTAACTACTTTAATATTTACATCTCTATTAATGAATTTTAAATTTTTATTTCTTAACAATGTTCCTTTTAACAAACCTGTTTCTGTTAAAATCTGAAATCCGTTGCAAATACCTAGTATTAAGCAACCCGAGTTTGCTGCTTTGACTACCTCATCGATAATAAGAGATTTTCCTGCTATGGCTCCAGACCTAAGATAATCTCCATAAGAAAAACCACCAGGAATTACTATTAAATCAGATTTAGGTAAACTCGTTTCCTTGTGCCAAACCATTTTATTTTTAAACTGCATTTTTTCTAGTGCTACAGCAATATCTCTGTCACAGTTTGAGCCAGGAAAAACGATTACTGATGATTTCATTAAATTTTATTTATTTTATAGTCTTCTATGATGAGATTAACTAAAAGTTTTTTACACATTTCATTAACTTTTTTTTGAGCAACTGTTTCATTATTTTCATCTACTTCTATTTCAAAGTGTTTTCCTTGTCTTATATTTTTAAGATTATTCATTCCCATATTTACCAGAGTATTCTGCACAACTTTGCCCTGTGGGTCTAAAACATCTTTCTTAAGAGTAACTGTAACTGAAAATTTCAATTTATTTCTTTTTAAATTTAATCGGAATTGTTTTTCCAAAATTTACTTCGCTGATATTTGTTTCTTCGGGCATTATTCCCAATCTTCTCGCCACTTCTTGATAACCCTGTATAATATTACCTAAGTCTTTTCTAAATCTGTCTTTATCTAATTTTTTTTCAGTTTTTGCATCCCATAGACGACATGTGTCTGGACTTATCTCATCTGCTAAAACTATTTCTTTTTCTTCATTTTCTTTATTCCAAGCTTTTCCGTATTCAATTTTAAAATCTACAAGTTTGATACCAATACCTCTAAACAAACCAACTAAAAGGTCATTAATTCTTAAAGTAGTTTGATCAATAATTTTTATTTCTTTTTCTGTAGCCCAACCAAATGAATAAATATGTTCTTTTGAAATTAAAGGGTCATTTAATTCATCTTTCTTAAAGCAATACTCCAGGAGCGGTCTATCTAAAACTGTTCCTTCAGGTATTCCAAGTCTTTTTGTTAATGAACCAGTAGCTATATTTCTAACAATAAATTCTATTGGAAATATTTCTGCTTTTTTTATGAGTTGCTCTCTCATATTTAATCGTTTTATGAAGTGAGTCTTGATCCCACATTGAGAAAGATTTGTTAATATATATTCAGAAATTCTGTTATTTAAAACACCTTTGCCTTCAACACTTGCTTTCTTCAGATTATTAAAGGCTGTAGCATCATCTTTAAAATGTTGAATAACTAAATCTTTATCCTTTGTTTCATAGATAATTTTAGCTTTACCTTCGTATAGTTTTTTACCTTTATTCATGAGATTAATTTTTAAGGCTTCTTTTAAAAATTATATTAATTTTTTTTGTATGATAACCAAAATCAAATAACTTTTTGATCTTATTAACAGGTATTTTTTTTGTGATCTGGCTATCAGATATAATTTTATCATAAAATGAAGAGTTTTCTTTCCAAGCCTGCATAGCATTTCTTTGAACAATTTTATAAGATTGTTCTCTTGTAAAACCAGCAGTAGTCAATTCTAGAAGAACTCTTTGAGAGAAAAAAATTCCATTAGTTATATCTAAGTTTCGTTTCATATTTTTTGGATAAATATTTAAATTTTTAACAACGTTACTTAACCTGTTAAGCGCAAAGTCTAAAGCTATTGTAGCATCTGGTCCAATATTTCTTTCAACAGCAGAATGAGAAATATCTCGTTCATGCCATAGAGCAACATTTTCAAGAGCAGGTGTAACACTAGATCTTATTAGTCTTGCAAGCCCTGTTAAATTTTCACTTAAAATTGGATTTTTTTTATGAGGCATAGCAGATGAACCTTTTTGTTTTTTACCAAAAAACTCTTCAACTTCTAGAACCTCTGTTCTTTGTAAGTGTCGAATTTCAACTGCAAATCTTTCAATTGAACTTGCAATAATTCCTAGGGTTGAAAAAAATTGTGCGTGTCTATCCCTAGGTATAACCTGAGTAGAAATTGGCTCGACATTAAGTTTCAATTTTTTAGCAACATAACTTTCTACTCTTGGGTCAATATTTGCAAAAGTCCCTACAGCTCCAGAAATAGCACAAGTCGATATTTCTTTTATAGAGTTTTCTAGACGTTTTTTATTTCTTAAAAATTCTTGATAAAAAGTTAGCATTTTCAAACCAAACGTTATTGGTTCAGCATGAATTCCGTGACTCCTACCTATGCATAATGTAAATTTATGTTTTAAGGCTTGTTTTTTTATTGATTGTAATAATTGATTAATATCTTTTAATAAAATTTCCCCAGATTGTTTTAGTTGAAGATTAAAACAAGTATCTAAAACATCTGATGATGTCATTCCTTTGTGTAAATATCTTGCTTCTTTACCAGCTCTTTCAGCAATTGAGGTTAAGAATGCAATAATATCGTGTTTAACTTTATTTTCTATCTGTAAAATTCTTTTTGGATTAATTTTTGCTTTAGATCTAACTTTTTTTACAACACCTTTTGGAATTATTCTTAATTTTTCCATGGCCTCTGCTGCAGTCAATTCAATTTCCAACCAAATCGAATATCTATTATAATCTTCCCAAATACTTTTAATTTCTTTTCTTGAATATCTTTCAATCATTTAAGTAGTCTTTTTTGATTTAGTAAAAATTTCACAACCATCTTTTGTTACTCCAATTGTATGTTCAAATTGTGCTGACAAAGATTTATCTTTTGTTACAGCTGTCCACCCATCATTTAACGTTTTTGTTTCAAAGTTCCCATAATTGATCATTGGCTCAATTGTAAAAATCATTCCAGTTTTAATTTTTTCTCCAGATCCTTTCTCGCCATAGTGTAAAACATTAGGTTCTTTATGAAAGGTTTCTCCAATTCCATGACCGCAAAAATCTTGAACTACGGAAAATCCTTCTTTCTCTACATAAGTTTGTATTGTTGATCCTATATCACCTAGGTGAACGCCATCTTTAACAATTCCAATAGCCTTCATCATAGATTCATAAGTTGCTTTAATTAGTTTTTCAGCTTTAACAGAAACATTTCCAACTTTGAAAGTTCTACTTGTGTCTCCATGCCAACCATTTTTTAAAGCAGTAACATCAACGTTTACAATATCACCTTCTTTTAAAATTTTTTCAGATGGAATTCCGTGACAGACAACATGATTGGCTGATGTACAACATGATTTTGGAAAGCCTCTATAAAACAAAGGCGCAGAATAAGCACCATGATCATTTATATATTCATAGCAAAGTTTATCTATTTGCTCGGTAGAAATCCCAGGTTTTATAATTTTATTTACTTCATCTAAAGCACCAGCAGCAATAGAACCAGCTACTTTTGTTTTTTCAAATGCTTCTTTATAATCAACACTCATTAAATATTAATCTTTATCTTTTTATTGAGTTTTATTCCTTTTGAAGAAAATTTACAATCATAGCAGAGTATATTTAAATTGTTTTTAACAGCTTTTGTCAGAGCTTTTGCATAATCAGCATCAATGTCTTTAGCAATAGAGAAATAGTTACAATCCTCCCTTTGAACTAAATAGAGAATAAAAATTTTGTAATTTTTTTTGTTAGCACTTATTAATTCATTAATATGTTTTAAACCTCTAGATGTAACAGCATCTGGAAATTCAGCCTTTTTTTTATTTCTAGACAAAGTAACATTTTTAACTTCGACAAAAGCTTTAAAATCTTTATTTATAATTAAAAAATCAAATCTAGTATTTTTTCCAAATTTTGTTTCTGGTTTTATTTCTATAGAGTTTTTAAGTTCTTTTATAAGATTATTTTTCAAAGCATGATGAACTATTTTATTTGTTGAATGAGTATTAACTCCTACTTTCACTTTTTGATCCTCAATTATTTCTAATGTATATTTAAGTTTACGATTAGGGTTATTTGACTTACTTACCCAGACTTTATTACCTCTTTTTAAAAGACCATACATTGAGCCAGTGTTAGGACAATGAGCTGTGATAATTTGACTATTTATTTTTATATCAACAAAAAAACGTTTGTATCTTTTTATAAATAGTCCTGATATTAATTTATTTTCAAAGTCCATATATATTTATTATATTTATGAAAAAAAAAGTAAATGCCGCAATTTTAATTATTGGAAATGAGATACTTTCTGGCAGAACTCAAGATAAAAATATAGCTTTTATTTCAAGTTGGCTTAATACCAAATGTGGAATTTCAGTAAATGAAGTTAAAATAATACCGGATATAGAAAAAATAATAATTGAAAATGTGCGTTTACTATCAAAAAAGTTTAATTATCTTTTTACAACAGGCGGCATTGGCCCAACCCATGATGATATCACTGCTCAATCAATTGCAAAAGCATTTAAGGTAAAATACGAATTTCATCAAGAAGCATATGAGATTTTAGAAAAATACTATGGAAAAAAAAATTTTAGCGATGGAAGAAAAAAAATGGCTAAAATGCCAAGAGGAGCAAAACTTATTTACAATCCATCAAGCGCAGCGCCAGGTTTCATGACTAAAAATGTTTTGTCACTACCTGGAGTTCCTTCCATATTAAATTCAATGATTGAAAATTGTAAAAAATATTTAATCAAAGGATTAAAAATTCACAGCAAAACTGTAAGTCTTTACACAGTAGAAAGTAATATTGCCAAAAATTTGGGAAAAATTCAAAAAAAATACAAAAAATTTGTTGATATTGGTAGCTATCCTTTTTTTAGACTCGGAAAGATAGGAGTTGCAGTTGTAACAAGATCAACTTCTTTACCAAAACTCAAAAGTGTTAATAAAGAATTAATGCAACTGGTAAAATTAAAAAAAATTAAAATCTTAAAAATTTAGATTAAATCATATACTTCATCTACACTTATAGAATCTATATCAGAAGTATTATAGATTTTTTTACTATCAAGAATTTTTACATAATTATTTTTTGGTGCAAATTTTTCAGAGTTAGTGGGGCCAAATAAAACAATCATTGGAATTTCTGCAAGCCCCATCATATGCATAACACCATTATCAATTGTAATTGCTTGATCTAATCTTGAAGCTAATGCAGTTACTAAGGCAGGACAGGACATTTCAGAATTAATTTCTGGAAATAGAGCAGAAGGTACCTGGTTTTTAATTTTTTCAATTATTTGTTCTTGATTTTTTTCGATAAAAAAAACTGGTATTTTATTCTTAATTAAACACTTATTAGCTAAAGCAATAAATTTATAAATAGACCAACTTTTTTTTCTATATTCATTTCCTTGTGTTATAGAAAACCCTACGTAATTAGACTTTGGTAATAATTTTTTAGCTTCATTAACTAAACTTTTTGGAAGTTTATTAATATTAAATTTAATATTTTTAATTTTATCATCTAAAAAAATACTTAAATTTTCAATATGATTTTTTGATTTATAATTAACTTTTTTTGATGAAAATAGATTATTGAAGGTAGTAGAGTAGAAATTGTAATGAGGAATTCTTTTTAATATTAAAGAATTTCTAAACTTAGTTTGTAAGTCAATTATTAAGTCAAATTTAGTAGCGCTTTTTATATTAAAATTTTTTTTAGCATATAAGTAATGCCACCATCTAAAACCAAAATACTCTAGATTTAAATCTAAAGTCTCGATATTTATATTATATTCTTTTAACTTTCCCTCAAAATGATTTTGATGTGCACCTAGGTAAAAAATTTTTGATCTTCTATAGTGGTTTTTAAGACTTAAAATTAATGGCATTATTTGGATAGAGTCACCTAGACCACCACCAGAATTATAAATTAATATTTTTTTCATGAAATAAATATACTTTATAAGATTTAAATATTAATATAAATGTCTTATAAATTACTTTAATAAATGTGCCCTCGTGGTGAAATTGGTAGACACAAAGGACTTAAAATCCTTGCCCTTTTGGGAGTGCCAGTTCGAGTCTGGCCGAGGGCACCACTCTAAAAATGAACAAAACATTAATCATTTCAGATAAAAATAAAAAATCTTTATACATTAAAAAAAAGATTAACAAGATTTTTAGTAAACAAAAATTAAAAAAATCAAACGTTGTAATTGTCATTGGCGGTGATGGGTTTATGCTTCAAACTTTAAAGAGGAACAGAAACAAAAAAAAATCTTTTTATGGTATCAATTCTGGAAATTATGGTTTCCTTATGAATAAATTTTCAGAAAAAAATTTGATAAGATTTATCCTTAAATCAAAATCTATAAATATTTCTCCACTAGAAATGACCGCTAATACTGGAATAAAAAAAATTAAAAGTTTAGCTATAAATGAAGTTTCAATCCTAAGACAAAGCAGACAAGCAGCAAATCTCTCAATTAAAAATAATTCTAAAAATGTTATTAAGAAACTTGTTTCAGATGGTGTTCTTGTTTCTACCCCTGCTGGCAGCACTGCTTACAATCTTTCTGTGCATGGTCCAATTCTGAATTTAAATTCAAATAAAATTTCTATCGCTCCTATCAGTGCATTTAGACCGAGAAGATGGGCAGGAAAAATAATTAGCGATAAATCAAAAGTTATTATTAAAAATCTCGACTCGAAAAAAAGGCCTGTAAGTGCTGTGGCTGATAATTTTGAAGTAAGAAATATTAAAAGCGTTACAGTAAGAGTTCAAAACAAAATTAAATTTAATTTACTTTATGATAGAAATAGCAGCCTGCATAAAAAAATTAAACTTGAACAATTAAGAAGAGAGGTAATTTAAAGTGGTGCCCTCACACGGACTCGAACCGCGAACCTATTGATTACAAATCAATTGCTCTACCAATTGAGCTATGAGGGCTTATTTGTTCTTTAAAATAAATTTTACTAAAAAACAATATAATTTAACATTTAATTACTCTTTTATTGCTTGAAATATATGGTGACAAACAACAGATACCGTATTTGATATATTTAAGCTTTCAATATTATTATTTATTTTTACTTTAAATCTAAAATCTGAGTTTTCTAAAGTTTTTGCTTTTATTCCAAAACCTTCAGATCCAAAAAGTAAAATATTTTTTCCTTTCCAGTTATGTTTAGTAAAATCTTTTTTTGCACTAATATCAAAAGAGCTGACCCAAAACTCTTTTGTTTTTAAAAATTTTAATGCAGTATTAATATTAGACACTTTAAAAATTTTGATATGTTCTGTTCCTCCACTTGCACTTTTATACATGAGTTTGCTTTTTGAAGGGTAAGATCTTTCTTTAACAATAATGCCGTCAATATTAAATGCTACAGCACTTCTAATAATTGAGCCAATATTTCTAGGATCTGTAACTTCTTCTAGAGCTAAGAAATTTATATTTTTTTTTTTATTTTCTAATATAAATTCTTTCAATGTAATTTCTTCTAATTGCTCTACTTCTGCAATAAGGCCTTGATGTGCAGTTTCATCTCTTCCACAAAGGTTATCAAGCTCTCTTCTGGATTTATAAAATATAGAAGTTTTTTTAAATAAATTTAAGTTTTGATTTTCTCTATTTAATTTTTTTTGGGCATCCTCTGTTAAAAAAACTCTTTCGATTTTTCTATTAGGATTTTTTAATGCTTCTAGAACAGCATGTTTGCCTACAATTAAAAAAGTGCTTTTTTTCATGGTTTTTAAGGCTATTTACTCAATTTTTTAGCATATTTTAAGGTAAAATGATTTATTGCAATTATCACATAAATGCTTATAAAACGCTTGTTGTTAAACGCTTTTTAAGTTAGTGGATAACCCCTAGTTATAGGAGGGGTTCCAGAGCGGTCAAATGGGGCGGGCTGTAAACCCGTTGACTTCGGTCTTCGAAAGTTCGAATCTTTCCCCCTCCACCAAACTTGAAGCTTTAATAATAATAAGAGCGCGATAAGTTTGGATATTGCGGGTGTAGTTCAATGGTAGAACGCTAGCCTTCCAAGCTGGATGTAAGGGTTCGATTCCCTTTACCCGCTCCAAAATTAAAAATTTAAAGTGAGGAAAAATAAATGTCGAAGGAAAAGTTTAATCGGAATAAACCGCATTGTAACATAGGAACAATCGGACACGTAGACCATGGTAAAACTACTTTAACCGCTGCAATAACTAAAGTGTTATCTGAAGCAGGAGGATCTAGTACAGCAAATTTCGTTGCTTACGATCAAATTGATAAAGCTCCTGAAGAAAAAGAGAGAGGAATTACAATTTCAACTGCTCACGTTGAATATGAAACTGAAAAAAGACACTATGCTCACGTAGATTGTCCAGGCCACGCTGATTATGTAAAAAATATGATTACAGGTGCCGCTCAAATGGATGGAGCAATTTTAGTTGTTAATGCTGCAGATGGTCCTATGCCGCAAACAAGAGAACATATTCTTTTGGCTAGACAGGTTGGTGTGCCAGCCATTGTAGTTTTTTTAAACAAGATTGATACAGTTAAAGATAAAGAACTTGTTGATTTAGTTGAAGAAGAAATTAGAGAGCTTTTAACTTCTTATAAATTTCCTGGTGACAAAATTCCAATAATTAAAGGTTCAGCGTTAAACGCTGTCGAAGGAAAAGATGAAGCTACAGGCAAAAATGCTATCATGGAATTAATGAAAGCCGTAGATGAAACTATTCCTCAACCTGACAGACCAAAAGACAAACCTTTCTTGATGCCAGTTGAAGACGTGTTTTCAATTTCTGGACGAGGAACAGTTGTAACTGGAAGAGTGGAATCAGGCGTGATTAAAGTTGGTGAAGAGATTGAAATCGTTGGTATAAGGGATACTAAAAAATCTGTTTGCACTGGAGTTGAAATGTTTAGAAAACTATTAGATAGCGGTGAAGCAGGTGATAATATTGGTGCTCTTTTAAGAGGTGTTGAAAGGACTGATGTTGAAAGAGGTCAGGTTCTTTGTAAACCAGGATCAATCACTCCTCACACAGAGTTCGAGTGTCAGGCTTATATTTTGAAAAAAGAGGAGGGAGGAAGACATACACCTTTCTTTACAAAATACAGACCACAATTTTATTTTAGAACTACTGATGTAACTGGAGAAGTAACATTACCATCAGGCACAGAAATGGTTATGCCAGGTGATGACGGAAAATTCACAGTTAAGTTAATTACTCCAATTGCGATGAACGAAAATTTAAATTTCGCAATTAGAGAGGGCGGAAAAACAGTTGGAGCTGGAGTAGTAACTAAAATAATTAAGTAACGCTTAGGAGCGTAGTTCAATTGGTAGAGCGCCGGTCTCCAAAACCGGAGGTTGTGGGTTCGAGTCCCTCCGCTCCTGCCAAGTATTAAAAGAGTTATGAAAAATCCTTTAAAATTTTTACAAGAGGTTAAACAAGAAACCTTTAGAATCACATGGCCAACAAAAAAAGAAACTATGATGGGAGCGATTATGGTTTTTGCTCTAGCGTCAATAGCAGCAATTTTTTTTTTGATACTAGACCAGATTTTAAGATTCCTTTTAAATTTAGTTTTAACTATTAATTTTTAATTATGAATTGGTATATTGTTCAAGCATACTCTGGTTTTGAAAAAAAAGTTGTAGAAACTATTAAAGAAGAACTAAAAAAACATAAATTATCTGAAAAACTAGAGGAAATTTTAGTTCCTACACATCAAGTTACTGAGGTTAAAAAAGGAAAAAGAACAAAAAAAGAAAAAAAGTTCTTTCCAGGTTATGTTTTGATTAAAGTAGAGCTAACTAACCAAATTTATCACATGATAAAAAATCTTCAAAAAGTAAGTGGATTTTTAGGTTCAGCTGATAAACCAACACCGATTTCAGATAGTGAGATCAAACGTATCATTGGCCAAGTGTCAGAAACTGCTATCTCACAAAAAATTGGTATTAGTTTTGAAATTGGCGAAAAAGTTAAGGTTTGTGATGGCCCTTTTGCTTCATTTAATGGTTTAATTGAGGAAATTGATGAAGAAAAATCTAGACTTAAAGTGTCTGTTTCTATATTTGGTAGACCTACTCCTGTAGATTTAGAATTTAACCAGGTGGAGAAAAACTAGATGGCAAAAGAAATAACAGGTTACGTGAAATTACAAATTAAAGGTGGACAGGCAAACCCGGCTCCCCCTGTAGGCCCCGCTTTAGGTCAAAGAGGAATAAACATAATGGAATTTTGTAAAGCTTTTAATGAAAAAACTAAAGCTTTTATGGGCAAACCTGTACCAGTAGTTATCACAGTTTATAAAGACAAAAAATTTGATTTTATTATAAAGTCACCTCCAGCGTCACATTTTATAAGAGAAGCTGCAAAATTAAAAAGCGGATCAAAAGAACCTGGGAGAGTGTTAGCAGGTTCCATTACAATGAAACAAGCTGAAGCAATAGCTAAAGAAAAAATGAAAGATTTAAACGCCTTTGACATCAAACAAGCGACGAAAATTATTTGTGGTTCTGCAAGATCAATGGGTATTGAGGTAAAAGAATAATTATGAAAAAAAAATCAAAAAGATATAAAGAAATTTTAAAAACTTCTATTAAAGATAAAAAAGTTGGTGCTAAAGAAGCCTTAGATCTTGTTAAAAAGAACTCTAACGCAAAATTTGATGAGTCAATAGATATATCTTTAAAGATTAATTTAAAACAATCCAAAGGTGGTGATTTTAATTTAAGAACAGTTGTTAATTTGCCAAATGGTTCTGGAAAAAAAAATAAAATAGCAGTTTTATGTGAACCAGAAAAAATTGATGAAGCAAAAAAAGCTGGTGCAGATTTAGCAGGATCTGATGATCTAATAGAAAAAATTGCAGCAGGAAAATTTGATTTTACAAAACTTATTTGTACACCTGCTATGATGGGTAAAATCGGAAAACATGGAAAAGTTCTTGGTCCTAAAGGCCTAATGCCAAATCCAAAACTAGGAACAGTAGCAACTGATTTAACAAAAGCAATTAAAGATATAAAGTTTGGATTGGTAGAAATTCGAAATGACAAAGACGGAAACCTTGCATCAACAATAGGGAGAAAAAGTTTTTCGTCAGATAAACTATTAGAAAATTATAATCATTTTATAGAAAGTGTTAAGAAAGAAAAGCCTGAAACTATCAAAGGTGATTTTATTAAAAGTTGTTTCTTAACTTCTACGTTGGGTATTTCTTTCAAAGTAGGGGGAAAATAAAGTTATGATGTCAAAAGAAGCAAAAAAAAATTACGTTGAAGAAATGAAAAAAAGTTTTACTGACAATGAGTCAGTAATGATTGCACAATATCAAGGTTTAAATGTAAATGAGTTAGATGCTTTAAGAAAAGAACTTAGGGAAAAAGGCATTCTTTTTAAAATTACAAAAAATAGAATTACAAAAATTGCCTTAAAAGAAACACCAAAAAAAGATCTAGAAAAATACTTCACTGGACCTACTGCTGCAGCTATTTCATCTGATCCAATATCAACAGCGAAGATCTTAACAAAATTCTCAAAATCTAATGATAAATTAAAAATAGTTGCCGGTTTTATGGATGGTAAAGTTTTGGATGAAAAAGAGGTGTCTGTAATTGCCACACTTCCATCTTTAGAGGAGGCAAGAGCGAAATTAGTGGGTATTTTGGCTTCTCCAGCTCAAAAATTAGTAAGTATTTTGCTTGCACCTGGCTCAAAAATTGCTAATTTAGCGCGCGCAAAGAGTTTAAAAAATTAAATCACAGGAATAAAATATGGCAGACTTAAATAAAATTATAGATGAACTTTCTACTTTAACTGTAGTTGAAGCAGCAGAATTATCTAAACAACTTGAGGAAAAGTGGGGAGTTACGGCAGCGGCCCCAGTTGCAGCAGCACCAGCAGGTGGAGCAGCAGCACCAGCAGGAGAAGAAAAATCTGAATTTTCAATTTTCTTAGCTTCTGCGGGAGATAAAAAAATTAATGTAATTAAAGAAGTAAGAGCAATAACTGGTTTAGGTTTAAAAGAAGCTAAAGATTTAGTAGAAGCTGCTCCAAAAGAAGTTAAAGGTGGTGTAGCTAAGAAAGATGCTGAAGAATTTAAGAAAAAACTTGAAGCAGCTGGAGCTAAAGTAGAATTAAAGTAAACAAAATTTAATACCAGGTTTATTGCAAATTAAAATTTGCAGTAAATCTTTTATATTTAATGCATTTATCTTTTACTCAAAAGAAACACATAAGAAAAAATTTTGGTAAATTAGTCGAGGGACTATCTATACCAAATTTGATAGAGGTTCAAAAAAACTCTTATAACGAGTTTCTTGAGTCAAAATCTCTAAATGAACAATTAAGCGAATTATCAAAAGGTATTGACAAGGTTTTTAAAAGTATTTTTCCAATTGAAGATGGAAACGATAAATCTACCTTGGAATATATTTCTTATAAATTAGAGAAGCCAAAATTTGATGTAATTGAATGTAAACAGAGAAGTTTATCTTATTCAGCAGCTCTGAAAGCAACACTAAGATTAGTTGTTTATGATATTGACACTGAAAATAACACAAAGCAAATATTATCTGCAAAAGAGCAAGAAGTTTTTATTGGAGATCTTCCATTAATGACTCCAAGCGCGACTTTTATAACAAATGGAGTTGAAAGAGTTGTCGTAAATCAAATGCATAGAAGTCCCGGGGTATTTTTTGATCACGACAAAGGAAAAACTCATGCAAGCGGAAAACTTTTATTTAACTGTAGAATAATTCCTGGAAGAGGTTCTTGGTTAGACTTTGAATTTGATCCTAAAGATATTTTATATTTCAGAATTGATAGAAAAAAAAAACTTCCTGTTACTACTTTTTTATTCGCTTTAGGTTATTCAAAAGCTAAAATTATTGACACATTTTACTCAACAAATAAATATTTCTATAACAAAGAGACAAAAAATTGGATCACAGATTTTAATTTAGATAACTATAAAAGACCTCTAAAACTTTCATATGACTTAATTGACTCAAAAAACAATAAAGTAGTTTTGAGAAAAGGAGAAAAATTAAATATTGTAATTGCAAAAAAATTAAAAGAGAAAGGCCTAAATAATATTTCAATTCCTAATGATCAAATTGTAGGTAAATACATTGCAAATGATATAAAAAATAAAAACGGAGAAATATTAGTAGGTGCAGGGTTTGATATTACCGAGGAACAACTTGAAAAAATTATCACCCAAGATGAAAAAGAATTAAGTATTGTTAACATAGATCCAATAAATAAAGGTCCTTACATTTTAGAAAGCCTAAAAATAGATAAAAATTTGAGTAAAAATGATGCCTTAAACGATATATATAAAGTGTTAAGGCCAGGCGAAGCACCTTCAATAGAAATTGCAGAGGAAATTTTTCAAAACCTTTATTTCAAAAAAGAGAGATATGATTTATCAGAGGTAGGTCGTGTAAAATTAAATTCAAAATTGAATCTTAACACAAGTCAAAAAAAGACTGTTTTAGAAACCGCTGATATAGTTGCAATAATTAAGTTCATGTTGGATTTAAGAGACGGAAAAGGAGATGTAGATGATATTGATCATTTAGGCAATAGAAGAGTTCGTTCTGTTGGAGAACTAGTTGAAAATCAATTCAGAATTGGCCTTTTAAGAATGGAAAGAACAGTAAAAGAAAAAATGTCTACATTTTTAGAAATAGAATCAGCTATGCCTCAAGATTTAATAAATGCAAAACCGATCACAACATCACTAAAAGATTTTTTTGCAACTTCACAACTTTCTCAATTTATGGATCAAACTAATCCATTGTCTGAAATTACTCACAAGAGAAGAGTTTCTGCATTGGGACCAGGTGGTTTGACAAGAGAAAGAGCTGGTTTTGAAGTAAGAGATGTACATCCAACTCATTATGGTAGAATATGTCCTATAGAAACGCCAGAAGGCCCAAATATTGGATTAATAAACAGTTTAGCAACATATTGTCGAGTTAATAAATTCGGATACATAGAAAGCCCTTATAAAAAAGTTGTTAATGGAAAAGTTACTTCTGAAATAAATTATCTTTCAGCTATAGAAGAAGAAAAATATACAATTGCCCAAGCAAATTCATCTCTAAATGAAGATAATTCATTTACAGAGGAACTAGTTGCTTGCAGAAAAAATCTTAATTTTGAATTATCAAACAAAGAAAATATAGATTACATTGATGTATCACCAAAACAATTAGTTTCAGTTGCAGCAGCATTAATACCATTTTTAGAAAATGATGATGCTAATAGAGCTTTGATGGGATCTAACATGATGAGACAAGCTGTTCCGTTGTTAAAACCAGAGTCTCCTTTAGTTGGTACAGGAATTGAATCCGACGTTGCACTAGATTCAGGTGTTACTATTGTAGCAAAAAGAAATGGTTTAGTAGATAAGATTGATGGTAAGAGAATAGTTGTTAAAGCAACAGAAGTAACAGATTTATCTCAATCAGCGGTAGATATTTATAATTTGTCTAAATTTCAAAGGTCAAATCAAAATACTTGCATCAATCAAAAACCTCTTGTTAAGGTTGGTGACAAGATAAAAAAAGGAGACATCATTGCAGACGGGCCTGCAACAAAATTAGGTGAGCTTGCTTTAGGGAAAAATGTGACAGTGGCTTTTATGCCATGGCAAGGATATAATTTTGAGGACTCAATTTTAATTTCTGAGAGATGTGTAACAGATGACGTTTTCACCTCAGTACACATAGAAGAATACGAGTCCATGGCAAGAGATACAAAACTTGGTGCCGAAGAAATAACAAGAGATATTCCAAATGTAAGCGAAGAAAGTTTAAGAAATCTTGATGAGTCTGGTATTGTTTATGTAGGTGCGGAGGTTAAACCTGGAGATATTCTAGTTGGCAAAGTCACTCCGAAAAGCGAAACATCATCTAGCCCTGAAGAAAAATTGCTAAGATCAATTTTTGGTGAAAAAGCTACTGATGTTAGAGACTCGTCTTTAAAATTACCATCAGGAAGTACAGGGGTGGTGATTGACGTTAGAGTATTTAATAGGCACGGAATTGAAAAAGACGAAAGATCTATAGCTATTGAAAGAGCTGAAATTGAGTCCGTTCAAGAAGATAAAAAAGTCGAGGAAGAAATACTAAATAGAAATATTAAATTAAGAGTTATGGATTTGTTATCGGGTCAAAGTATTAAAACTCAATTTAAAAATTTAAAACCAGGAACTACTTTAAACCAAAATGATTTTACAAATTTAACTTTAAACGAACTTTGGAAAATTTCTTTACAAAAGCAAGAATTAAACTCTGATCTTGAAAAGCTTAAAAATCAGTATGAAGAAGCATCTGATGATATAAAAATAAGATTTGAGGACAAAGTTACAAAAATTCAACAAGGTGATGATTTGCTACCTACAGTAATGAAAGTTGTGAAAGTTTTCGTTGCAGTAAAAAGAAGATTAATGCCAGGAGATAAAATGGCCGGAAGACATGGAAATAAAGGTGTTGTTAGTAAAATTGTTCCAATTGAAGATATGCCATATATGGAAAATGGAAAGACAGTAGACATAGTATTAAATCCTTTAGGTGTTCCAAGTCGAATGAATGTTGGTCAAATCTTGGAAACTCATTTAGGTTGGTCGTGTTCTGAATTAGGTGATCAAATAAAACAATATTTAAAAAACTTTGAAAAAGATATTTTAAAAATTAAAAATAAGCTAAAAGAAATTTATGGAGAGAATTATTACGACAAAGTAATTTCTAAACTCTCAAATAAAGAAATAGCTGAGTTAACACAAAACTTATCTAATGGAGTTCCAATTGCTACACCTGTTTTTGACGGGGCAAGCACCAATGATATCACAAAAATGTTAGACTTAGCTAAATTACCTAATTCCGGCCAAACATATTTATGGAACGGTCAAACTGGAGAAAGGTTTGATAGACCAGTCACAGTAGGAATAATATATATGTTAAAATTGAATCATTTAGTAGAAGATAAAATTCATGCGAGATCCACAGGACCATACAGTTTAGTAACACAACAACCTTTAGGTGGAAAAGCTCAATTAGGTGGTCAAAGATTTGGTGAAATGGAAGTGTGGGCATTAGAAGCTTATGGAGCCTCTTACACATTGCAAGAAATTTTAACTGTGAAATCAGATGATGTTGCTGGAAGAACTAAGGTTTATGAAACAATTGTTAAAGGTAATAATAATTTCGAGTCAGGTGTTCCTGAGTCATTTAATGTTTTAGTTAAAGAAATAAGAGCACTTGGATTAAATATAGAACTTAACTGATTATGGAAAAGAATTTAACAAAAAATTTTGTAAACCAAAATATTACTCAAGAGAATAACTTTGATAGTATTAAAATTACATTAGCAAGTCCTGATAAAATCAAATCTTGGTCTTACGGTGAAATAAAAAAACCTGAAACAATAAATTACAGAACATTCAGACCAGAAAAAGATGGATTATTTTGTTCAAGAATATTTGGGCCAGTCAAAGATTACGAATGTTTATGCGGTAAATATAAAAGAATGAAATTTAGAGGGATAATTTGTGAAAAATGTGGAGTAGAAGTAACGAAATCAAACGTTAGAAGAGAAAGAATGGGCCATATAGATCTTGCTTGTCCAGTTGCACATATATGGTTTCTTAAATCATTACCTAGCAGAATATCTCTAGCTATTGATATGAAGTTAAAAGAAGTTGAAAAAGTTTTATACTTTGAAAGTTTTATAATCATAGAGCCAGGCCTTACAACTCTTAAAAAAGGTCAATTGATTTCAGAAGAAGCACTTCTTAAAGCTCAAGAAGAATTTGGCGAAGATGCGTTCACAGCAGGTATTGGCGCTGAAGCAGTTAGGGAAATTTTGGTAAATTTAGATCTTAAAAAAGAGCAACAAAAATTAAGAGTATCATTAAAAGAAATCAAATCCAAAGTTACAGAAGAAAGAACAATTAAAAGATTAAAATTAATAGAATCTTTTATCAACTCCGGAAATAAACCTGAGTGGATGATATTAACTTCTATTCCAGTTATACCTCCTGAATTAAGACCTTTAGTGCCTTTAGACGGAGGAAGATTTGCAACATCAGATTTAAATGATCTATACAGAAGAGTAATAAATAGAAATAACAGATTAAAAAGACTTTTAGATCTTAAAGCTCCAGACATAATTGTAAGAAATGAAAAAAGAATGTTACAAGAATCAGTTGATGCGTTATTTGATAACGGCAGAAGAGGAAGAGTAATTACAGGAACTGGTAAAAGACCTTTAAAATCTTTAGCGGAAATGCTTAAAGGTAAGCAAGGTAGATTCAGACAAAATTTACTGGGTAAAAGAGTAGATTATTCTGGAAGATCTGTAATTGTTGTTGGCCCAGAATTAAAACTACATCAATGTGGTTTACCAAAAAAGATGGCTCTCGAACTTTTCAAGCCATTTTTATATGCAAGATTAGATAAATTAGGCTTAGCCACAACTATTAAGCAAGCAAAAAGATTAGTTGAAAAAGAAAAAAGTGAAGTATGGGATTCTTTAGAACATATTATCAGGGAGCATCCAATTCTTTTAAATCGTGCTCCAACGCTTCATAGATTAGGAGTTCAAGCCTTTGAAGCTAAACTTATCGAAGGAAATGCAATAGAACTTCACCCACTAGTTTGTGCTGCTTTTAATGCTGATTTTGATGGCGATCAAATGGCAGTGCATATACCTCTGAGTTTGGAGGCTCAACTTGAAGCTAGAGTATTAATGATGTCAACAAATAATATCTTAAGTCCATCTAATGGAAAGCCAATTATTGTGCCAAGCCAAGATATAGTTTTAGGTATATATTATCTTTCTCAAGCAGAAGAAAAAGAAAAAAAACCTAAAGGTATATTTTCGAGCATAGAAGAAATAGAACAAGCTTTGGAAAATAAATCGATTAGCTTGCATTCTAAAATAGTTTCAATTTTTCATACTGTAGATAAAGAAGGAAATCAAATAACTGAAAAACACACAAGTACAGCTGGAAGATTTTTTTTAGCAAATATTCTTCCAAAAAATCATAATATAAAATTTACATTAGTTAATAAACTTCTAACAAAAAGAGACGTTTCAGAAGTAATTGACACTATCTTTAGATATTGTGGTCAAAAAGAGACTGTAATTTTCTGTGATAGAATTAAAACATTAGGATTTAAGCATGCTTTTAAAGCTGGAATATCTTTTGGAAAAGATGATCTAATTATTCCTCAAACTAAAGAAAACTTGATATCGAGCACAAAAAAACAAATAGAAGAATATGAAAAGCAGTATGCAGATGGATTAATCACACGAGGAGAAAAATATAATAAAGTTGTAGATGTATGGTCAAAATGCACAGATACTGTAGCAAATGAAATGATGAAAGAAATATCATCAGCTGAGAAAATTAACGAAGATGATAGAATTGAAACAAATTCTGTTTATATGATGGCAGACTCAGGAGCCAGAGGTTCACAAGCTCAGATGAAACAATTAGCTGGTATGAGAGGTTTAATAGCTAAACCATCTGGAGAAATTATTGAGACACCAATCATCTCTAATTTTAAAGAGGGTTTATCAGTTTTGGAATATTTTAATTCTACCCATGGAGCAAGAAAAGGTTTAGCTGACACAGCATTAAAAACTGCTAACTCAGGTTACTTGACAAGAAGATTATGTGATGTTGCTCAAGATGTTCAGATCACTAAAGCAGAATGTGATCCAAAGAAAAGATCATCAGTAACAATTTCTGAAATTATCGAAGGTGGAAATATATTAGTAAGCCTCTCAGAGAGAGTTTTAGGAAGAGTGATTGCAGAAAACATTAAAAATCCTGTAACTGGAGAAGTAATTATAAAAAAAAATAAGTTAATAGATGAGTTTGATTGTGAAAAAATAGACTCCGCAGGTGTAAAATCTGTAAATGTTTATTCTGTTATAACTTGCGCATCAACTAGAGGGGTTTGCCAATTATGTTATGGACGAGACTTAGCAAGAGGTAAACTGGTAAGTATTGGTGAAGCAGTTGGAATGATTGCAGCTCAATCAATTGGGGAACCCGGAACTCAGCTTACTATGAGAACTTTTCACGTGGGGGGCACAGCACAAATTAAGGAAGAGTCACAAATTATTTCTCAAACTAAGGGTAAATTAAATATTATTAATAAAAATTTGATTGAAGACTCGAAGAAAAATATCATTGTAATGGGTAGAAATACTCAACTAAGTTTAGAGGATGATAATGGAAGACAATTAGCAATATACAAGGTCAATTACGGTTCTAAACTATTTTTTAAAGATGGCGAAATAATTGATAAAGGAAAAAAAATTGCAGAATGGGACCCTTATACCTTGCCAGTAATTGCTGAAACTAGTGGAATTGTTAATTATATGGATTTAATGGAAGGCAGTTCATTAACAGAGACACTTGATGATGCTACTGGTTTGTCTTCAAAATCAGTCACAGACTGGAAATCTTCATCTAAAAATTCTGAACTTAAACCAAGAATTACTTTAAGAAATGAAAAAGGAGAAATAATAAAAAAAGCTGATGGCAACGAAGCTAGATACTATTTAGTGCCAGATACAATCTTATCAGTTAAAGACGGTCAAAAAATATCTGCTGGAGATGTTTTAGCAAGATTACCTAAAGAAACATCAAAAACTAAAGATATTACGGGTGGTTTGCCTAGAGTAGCGGAATTGTTCGAGGCAAGAAGACCTAAAGATAGTGCAATTATTGCTGAAAACAATGGGGTAATAGAATTCGGAAAAGAAGTAAGAGGTAAACAAAAAATTTCAATAGTATCTACTAACGGGGAGACTTCTAATTATTTAATTCCAAAAGGAAAACACGTAAATTTTAACCAAGGTGAAAAAATAAAAAAAGGAGAATATTTATTAGACGGTAGTCCAGCCCCACATGACATTTTAAGAATTTTAGGAGTTGAAAAATTAACTGAGTATTTTGTATCTGAAGTGCAAGAGGTATACAGACTTCAGGGTGTTGTAATTAATGATAAACATATAGAAACTATAGTTAGACAAATGCTTAAAAGAGTCGAAGTAAAGAATTCTGGTGATTCAGAACTATTGACTGGTGAGGTGATTGATCTTTTAGATATAAACGCCATAAACGATAAATTGATAGAAGAAAAAAAGAAACCCGCAGAATTTGAAAGGATTTTACTAGGTATAACAAAAGCATCACTTCAAACAAATTCATTTATATCAGCTGCATCATTCCAAGAAACTACAAGAGTTTTAACAGATGCGTCTATTAAAGGAAAAACTGATACTTTAGAGGGTTTAAAAGAGAACGTAATTGTTGGTAGATTAGTGCCTGCTGGAACAGGTTTAACAAAAATACAGTGGGATAAGGAAGCAAGAGAGCAAGATAAAGCAAGATTAGAAGAATTAAAAAAACAAGAGCTAGAATCCGCCCCAGAAGCGCCAGAACAAACAGCATAAATCCAATTTTAAATCCCGTAAAATATTGACTTTTATCAATTCAATGCTAGTTTACGGCACATTTTGAATGTTAGAAGTAAGGTGTATTAAAACCTTAAACACTAACTAAAACTTAAAAGGTTTTCCTTATTTCAGCATCAAAATACTATTATGCCAACAATTAATCAGTTGATAAAAAAAAGTAGAGTAAAACCTGTTGCTAGAAATAAAGTTCCAGCGTTGGAAAAACAGCCACTTAAAAGAGGGGTTTGCGTAAAAGTTTATACAACAACGCCCAAAAAACCTAACTCCGCACTTAGAAAAGTTGCAAGAGTCAGATTATCTAATGGTTTTGAAGTTACAGCTTACATACCTGGGGAAGGTCATAATTTACAAGAGCACTCAGTAGTTTTATTACGTGGAGGTCGAGTGAAAGATTTACCAGGAGTTCGATACCATATCTTAAGAGGTAACTTAGATACCCAAGGTGTCGCAAATAGAAAACAAAGAAGATCTCTCTACGGAGCAAAAAAACCAAAATAATTTATGTCTAGAAAAAGAAAAGCACCATTAAGAAAAATTTATCCTGATCCAAAGTTTAATTCAGAAGTAGTTTCGAAATTTATTAATTCAATAATGTATGATGGAAAAAGGTCAACAGCAGAAAAAATTCTTTACGATGCTTTAGATAAAATCAAAACAAAAAACAATGAAGATCCTCTTAAAATTTTTAATACTGCAATAAGTAACGTAAAACCAAATCTTGAATGCAGGTCAAGAAGAGTTGGCGGTGCCACTTATCAAGTACCTGTTGAGGTAAAAGCAAAACGAGCACAAGCATTAGCATTAAGATGGTTGATGGATGCTACTAGAAAAAGAAAAAATAAAACTATGGCAGAAAAATTGTACGCTGAATTAATGGATGCATCTCAAAATAAAGGTTCAGCTATTAAAAAAAGGGAAGACACACATAAAATGGCAGAGTCTAACAAAGCTTTCGCTCATTTCAGATGGTAAAAATATATGACTAAGTACACTTTAGATAAATATAGAAATATTGGTATTATGGCTCACATTGATGCTGGTAAAACTACTACAACAGAGAGAGTATTATATTACACCGGCAAGAGTCATAAAATTGGTGAAGTACATGATGGTGCAGCAACAATGGATTGGATGGAGCAGGAACAAGAAAGAGGTATTACTATTACTTCTGCTGCAACTACTTGTTTTTGGAGAGATCACAGAATTAATATAATAGATACTCCAGGTCACGTAGATTTTACTATTGAGGTCGAGAGATCATTAAAAGTTTTAGATGGAGCCGTAGCAGTTTTTGATGGTGTTGCAGGTGTGGAACCTCAGTCAGAAACTGTATGGAGACAAGCAGATAAGTATAAAGTACCGAGAATTTGTTTTGTTAATAAATTAGATAGAACGGGTGCAGATTTTTATAGATGTGTTGATATGATTAAGGATCGTCTAGGGTGCAAACCTTTACCTCTACAATTACCCATTGGAGCTGAAGCTGATTTAAAAGGCATAGTTGATTTAGTAAAAATGAAAGGTGTTGTTTGGCAAAACGAGGATCTTGGAGCAAAATTTGACTACGTGGATATTCCTGACGATCTAAAAGAAAAAGCAAAAGAATATAGACAAAACTTAGTTGAAACTGCCGTCGAAGAAGACGAAAAACTAATGGAAGCATATTTAGAAGGTAAAGAACCATCTGAGTCTGATTTGATAAAATGTATTAGAAAAGGAACTTTAAATTTCAGCTTTGTGCCTATATTGACTGGATCAGCCTTTAAAAACAAAGGCGTACAACCTTTATTAGACGCAGTAATTGATTATTTACCAAGCCCTAAAGACATAGGATCCATTGAAGCAACAAAATTAAATTCAGAGGAAAAACTTCAAATGAAATTCGAAGATAGTGAACCATTTTCTGCTTTAGCATTCAAAGTAGCAAATGATCCATTTGTGGGTTCATTAACATTTATAAGAATTTATTCGGGAAAGCTTCAAGCAGGTACAGCTGTTTATAATTCTTCTACAGAAAAATCGGAAAGAGTTGGAAGAATGCTTTTGATGCACGCAAACTCAAGAGAAGATATTAAAGAAGCAACGACTGGAGATATAGTTGCTTTGGCTGGTTTAAAAAATACTATTACAGGTCACACATTGTGTGATCAAAACAAACCGGTTTTATTAGAACCTATGGAGTTCCCAGACCCAGTAATTGAGATTGCTGTAGAACCAAAAACAAAAGGTGACCAAGAAAAAATGGGAGAAGCTTTGAATAGATTAGCTAAAGAGGATCCTTCTTTCAGAGTTAGTTCTGACGAAGAGTCAGGGCAAACAATAATTAAAGGTATGGGAGAGCTACACCTAGATATTATTGTAGATAGAATGAAAAGAGAATTCAAAGTAGAGGCTAATGTAGGTGCACCTCAAGTAGCTTATAGAGAAACTATTCTAGGCTCGTCTGAAGTTACTTATATTCACAAAAAACAAAGTGGAGGTTCAGGTCAATTTGCTAAAGTAACATTAAGTGTAGAACCTCTAGAACCGGGCAAAGGGAGAGAAGTAGATAATAAAATTAAAGGCGGGGCTATTCCAAAAGAATTTATTCCTGGAGTAGAAAAAGGTGTTTTAAGTGTAGCAGAGAGCGGAATATTAGCAGGTTTTCCAGTTATAGATTACAAAGTTACAATTTTAGATGGTTTACACCATGATGTTGACTCAAGTGTGCTTGCGTTTGAAATTGCATCAAGAATGTGTTTCAGAGAAGCATGCACGAAAGCAACTTTAAAGTTATTAGAGCCTATGATGAAAGTTGAAGTTGTAACACCCGAAGAGTTTATGGGTGACGTAATCGGAGATCTAAATAGTAGGAGAGGTCAAGTTGCATCCACAGAAGCAAGGGGAAATGCTACAGCTATCAATGCAACGGTCCCATTGGCAAACATGTTTGGTTATATAAATAATTTACGATCTTCAACTCAAGGAAGAGCTCAATATACAATGCAGTTCAGTCATTATGATAAAGTCCCTCAAAACGTACAAGATGAGGTAACAAAAAAACTAGCTTAATTTATGGAAAATCAGAATATTAGAATACATTTAAAAGCCTATGATAATAAAATCCTAGATTTATCAACTGAGGAAATTGTAAATACTGCAAAAAGAACAGGAGCACAGGTTAAAGGACCTATTCCTCTACCAACAAGGATCGAGAGATATACAGTGTTAAGATCACCTCACATAGATAAAAAAAGCAGGGAACAATTTGAGTCAAGAACTCACAAAAGATTAATAGATATAATTGAACCAACACCACAAACTGTTGAAGCATTAATGAAACTTGATTTAGCTTCCGGAGTGGACATTGAGATTAAGATTTAATTATGAGCATTGGACTAATTGGAACAAAAATAGGAATGACGAGAGAATTTATGGAAAGTGGTCAATCTGTTCCTGTGACAGTTATTAAAGTTGAAAAAGGAAGAGTGCTTGATGTTATTACAAAAGAAAAAAGAGGGTACAACGCTGTCAAAGTAGGTTTTTTTAAACTTAAAAATTCAAAACTCACTAAACAAATGAAAGGTTATTTTGCAAAAAAAAATACTGAACCTAAAAAAATTCTTAAAGAATTTAGAGTTGAAAAAAATGAACAATATAAGGAAGGTAATGAATTAGGAATAGAAATTTTTAAAGATAAAAAATTCTTAGACGTTAGATCGAAAACTATTGGTAAAGGATTTGCTGGAGTAATGAAAAGATGGAATTTTGGAGGTCTAAGAGCATCACATGGTGTTTCAGTTTCACATAGATCACATGGATCAACAGGGCAAAGGCAAGATCCAGGAAAAGTTTTCAAGGGGAAAAAAATGGCCGGTCATATGGGTGATAAAATAAGAACAATGCTTAACCTTGAGGTAGTAAGGTCAGATTTAGAAAATAATCTATTATATTTGAAAGGATCTATACCTGGCTCAAAAAATTCTACAGTTTTTCTAAGAGAGTCAGTTAAGAATGTAACGAGAAAAACTATTAAAGAAAAATATGAAGCACAGGTTAAAGCCGCGCAATCTAAGAAAGGAAAAAAATAAATGAAATTTCCTCTTCTAAATATTGACGGCTCTAAATCAGACTCAATAGAAATCTCCGATAAATTGGTTAAATTAAAAGTAAACCATAAGCTAATCAAGTTTGTTATTGACTGGCAACTTAACCATGCAAAACCAAGAACCGCTAAAACTAAGCAAAGAAACGAAATTAAGGGATCTACAAAAAAAATTGTTCCACAAAAAGGTGGAGGCGGTGCAAGACACGCTAGTAAAAAAGCACCATTATTTGTTGGCGGCGGTGTTGCTCATGGACCAAAAGGTGCTCATTATAAAGTTAAAAAAATTAATAAAAAAGTTAGAAAGTTAGCTTTAGCTCAGACGTTATCGAAGAAAAACTCTGACAAAAATCTTCATATATTAGCAGATGTTAAGAAAGAAATAAAAAAAACAAAAGAGTTCAATAAATTTTTAATAAAAAATAAATTGGAGAATGCATTAATTATTACAGATACAGACTCAATGAAAAACATTGATAAATCTGCTCGAAATATAAAAAATATAAAATTATTAAAAGATGAAGGGACGAATATTTATGACTTATTCAAATATAAAAATGTAATTATTACATCCTCTTCAGCGAAAAAAATACAACAAAGGGTTTTAAATGAAAAAAATTAACCATATAGACTCAATTAGAAATCCTATTATTACTGAAAAAGCTACTATTTTATCAGAACAAAATAAAACTGTCTTTAAAGTACATGAGGGAGCTAACAAAAAATCAATTAAAAAGAATATAGAAAAATTATTTAAAGTTAACGTGGTTAAGGTAAATATCATTAATCAAAAATCAAAATTCAAAATGAAACAAGGAAAAAAATCTGTAAAGAGTGGTTATAAAAAAGCAATAATTACTCTTAAAAAAGGTCAAAGTATTGATCTAACAACTGGAATTTAATTTATGGCACTTAAAACTTTTAAACCTTATACAAAATCTACTAGAGGAACAGTGGTTCTTGATAAAAGTAGTTTATGGAAAGGTTCTCCTTATAAGCCTTTAACGAAAGGACAAAACTTTACAGGCGGAAGAAACAATAATGGTAGAATAACATCAAGACATATTGGTGGAGGATCAAAACATAAATATAGAATTATAGATTTTTATAGAAAGAAAAAAAATGTATCAGCTATAGTAGAAAGAATAGAATATGACCCTAATAGAACAGCTTACATAGCTTTAATTGCTTATAAGGATAATGAGAAATCTTATATTATTAGTCCACAAGGTTTAAAAAAAGGAGATACCGTAGAGTCGGGTAAAAATGTAGAGATAAAAATAGGAAATTCTTTAGAGCTAAAAGATATCCCTCCAGGAACCTCAATTCATAATGTTGAATTAATACCTGGTAACGGAGCAAAATTAGCTAGATCAGCTGGCTCATCAGTAACCTTGTCCGGATACGATGGAGATTATGCAATTTTAAAACTTTCTTCAGGTGAAACTAGAAAAGTGAGTAGTTCTTGTATAGCTACAATTGGAGTTGTTTCAAATCCTGATCAAAAAAATATTAAAATTGGTAAAGCTGGCAGAAATAGATGGAGAGGAAAAAGACCTCAAACTAGAGGGGTTGCAATGAATCCAGTAGATCACCCACATGGAGGTGGTGAAGGAAAAACTTCCGGTGGAAGAAGTCCAGTATCTCCATGGGGTCAATCGGCAAAAGGTCTTAAAACAAGACGACCAAAAAGAAGTGATAAACTAATTATAACAAGAAGGAAGAAAAGGAAAAAATAATGACTAGATCTGTATGGAAAGGTCCATTTGTTCATCCTAGTTTATTAAAAAAAATTGATAAGCTTAAAGATTCTCCAAATAAAAAACCAATTAAAACTTGGTCTAGAAATTCGACTATCATTCCTGATTTTGTTGGTCATAGTTTTATGATACATAATGGAAAATCTTTTATACCAATAACCATTTCTGAAGAAATGGTTGGACATAAATTAGGAGAATTTGCACCAACAAGAACATTTAAAGGTCACACACCTGCAGATAAAAAAGCAGCAGCACCAGCAGCAAAACCAGCAGGAGATAAAAAATAATGGAAAAAAACAATTCTTTGGTTAAAGCTATAAATAAAAATGTTAGAACAAGCCCAAGAAAATTAGCTTTGGTTTGCAACTTTATAAAAGGAAAAAAAGCAGATGTTGCTTTGAGGGACTTGGAATTTTCTAGAAAAAGAATAGCAAAAGATGTCAGCAAAACTGTAAAATCAGCTATATCAAATGCAGAAAATAATTATCAATTTGATATTGATAATCTTTTTGTAAAAGAAGCGTATGTTGGAAAATCTTTAGTTATGAAAAGATTTAGACCCAGAGCAAAAGGTAGAGCAAGTTCAATTAAAAAACCATTTAGTAGAATTACTATTGTCCTTGAAGAAAAAAAAGAAAAAAAGGTGAGTAAATAATGGGACAAAAAATTAATCCAATAGGTCTAAGATTAGGTATAAACAGAGGTTGGGACTCAACTTGGTTTGCTAAAAAGAAAGATTTTGGAAAATATTTAATTGAAGATTTTAAAATTAGAAACTACATCAAGAAAAATATCACAAACTCCGGAGTTTCTGAAATAATTATTGAGAGATCATCTAAAAAATGCACTGTCTCAATTCACACATCTAGACCTGGTTTTGTAATTGGTAAAAAAGGTGCAGATATTGAAAAAATAAAAAAAAATATCATGAAAATTACTGACAGTGATGTAAATGTAAATATAAAAGAAATAAAAAAACCTGAGTTAAACTCAAATCTAGTTGCAGAAAATATTGCGCAACAATTGGTAAAAAGAGTTGCTTATAGAAGAGCTATGAAAAGAGCAATGCAATCTGCAATGAGATTAAATGCAAAAGGTATAAAGGTTATGTTGAGTGGTAGACTAGCAGGAAATGAAATAGCTCGTTCAGAATGGTTACGTGAAGGCAGCATTCCTTCGCACACACTCAGAGCTGACATTGATTATGGTTTTGCAGAGGCACTTACAACGTATGGAATTATAGGAGTTAAAGTTTGGATTTATAAAGGTGAATTAATGGCAAAAGATGTTGAAAAAGAAAAAAAGGAAAGGGTAAAGAATGCTACAACCAGTCAGAACTAAATATAGAAAAGCATTCAAAGGCAGAATACACGGTAATGCTTCCAGGGCTGTAAAATTAAATTATGGACAATTCGGATTAAAAGCCGTGCAGCCAGAGAGAATTATAGGAAAACAAATTGAAGCAGCTAGAGTTGCTTTAACGAGATATATGAAAAGAACAGGTAAAGTTTGGACTAGAATATTTCCTAATATACCTGTATCAAAAAAACCAACAGAAGTAAGGATGGGTAAAGGAAAAGGGTCACCTGAATATTATGCTTGTAGAGTGAAACCGGGAAGAATAATCTTTGAAATTGACGGTGTAACCGAAGAAATTGCTAGAGAAGCTTTATATAAAGCTTCAGCAAAACTTCCAATAAAAACTAAATTTGTGAAACGATAATGGCCAAAAAAAAAGAAGATAAAAAATTGACAAAAGATCAAGCGGAGAAAAAAATAATATCCCTAAAAAAAGATCTTTTTAATATAAGATTTAAAAAGGTTAACAATCAGATTACTAACCCAGCTCAATATGGAGAAATTAAAAAAAGTATAGCTAGATTAAACACAATTATAAAAAACACAAAATGACAAAAAAAATCTTAAAAGGAACAGTTACAAGTGCAAAAAACAATAAAACTATTGTTGTTGAGGTCACTCGTAAATTTAAACATCCTTTTTACGAAAAAGTTATTAAGAGATCAAAAAAATATCACGCGCATGATGAAAAAAATAAATTTAAAGAGGGAGAAAAAGTATCAATAATTGAAAGCAAACCCTTCTCAAAAAAGAAAACTTGGCAGGTAATAGAATAATGATACAAATACAAACTGAACTAACAGTAGCTGACAACACTGGTGCAAAAAGAGTTGAGTGTATAAAAGTTCTAGGAGGCTCAAAAAGAAGATACGCGTCAGTCGGTGATATAATTGTAATCAGTGTAAAAGATGCAATACCTAAGGGAAAAGTTAAAAAAGGTGCTGTACATAAAGCAGTGGTAGTGAGAACGAGAAAAGAAATATACAGAAACGATGGGTCTAAAGTTCAATTTGATAAAAACGCTGTTGTATTAACTGATGATAAAGGTGAACCAATTGGTACAAGAATTTTTGGACCAGTAACAAGAGAATTAAGAACAAGAGGACATACAAAAATTATTTCTCTTGCACCAGAGGTACTTTAAATGAATTTAAAAAAGGGAGCTCAAGTGAAAATTTTATCTGGAAAGGACAAAGGTAAAATTGGAGAAATTCTTGAAATAAATCGTAAGTTAGAAAAAATAAAAATTAAATCTATAAATATGATAAAAAGACACACTAAACCAACAAAAGAAAATAAAGGCGGCATAATATCTAAGGAAAGTTTTATTCATCAATCTAATGTTAAAAATATTGACGAGAAAAAAACAGAAAAAAAATTAGCAGGTAAAAAATAATGTCAAGATTAAAAACAACGTATGATAAAGAAATTGCTGCTAAGCTAATGAGCAAACTATCTTTAAAAAACAAACATGAAGTTCCTAAAATTGAAAAAATTATTTTAAATATGGGTTTAGGTGAAGATGCTTCGGATGGAAAAAAGCTTAAAGCATGCCTAGATGATTTAGCTTTAATTGCAGGTCAAAAGCCTGTAACAACTAAATTTAAAAAATCTATTTCTAACTTTAAAACTAGAAAGGGATCAAATGCAGGCGCAAAAGTAACATTAAGATCAAGTAGAATGTATGAGTTTATAGATAGATTAATAAATATTGCCCTTCCGAGAATAAAAGATTTTAGAGGGCTGTCTTCAAAAGGGATAGATAATTCATACAATTACTCATTTGGCATAAAAGAACATATCGTTTTTCCTGAAGTGAACTTTGATAAAGTGGATAAGATAAGGGGATTAGATATAACAATGGTGACATCAAGCAAAAGCAAACAAGGAACGTTAGAACTTTTGAAAGAATTTAACTTTCCGATAAACGAGAAAAAAATTTAAGGATACATATGGCTAAAACAAGCGCAATACAAAAAAACTTAAAAAGGATAAAATTGGTTAAAAAGTATGCAAAAAAAAGAGCTGATTTGAAAAAAATAATAAATAATAGAAAGTTAGAACTATCTGAAAGATTCGAAGCTCAATTAAAACTTAATAAATTACCAAAAAATTCTTCAAAAATAAGAATAAGAAACAGATGTGAGATTTCAGGTAGACCTCATGGTGTTTATAGAAAATTAAAAATATCTAGAATTGCACTAAGAGACATGGCGTCCGCTGGTAAAATTCCTGGAATAACTAAATCGAGCTGGTAGGAGAAAATATGACATTTACAGATCCAATAGGCGATATGTTTTCAAGAATAAGAAATGGTCAGATGAGATCATTAAGTTCTGTTTTAATTCCTTCATCAAATTTTAGAAAAAACATTTTAGAAATTCTAAAAAATGAGGGTTATATAAAAGATTATTTTATTGAAAAAACTGAAAATAAAAAAACAAGTTTAAAAATTTCTTTAAAATATTATGAAGGTGATCCTGTAATTAAAGAAATAAAAAGAATTTCAAAGCCTGGAAGAAGAGTATATTCAAGAGCCACAAGTATCCCAAAAGTTATGAATGGTTTAGGTTTAGCAATTTTATCCACGCCTAAAGGTGTTATGAGCGACTCGGAGGCTAGAAAAAATAATGTAGGTGGGGAAATAATTTGTAGGGTATTTTAATGTCTAAAATTGGTAAGAAAAATATAATAATTCCCAAAGAGTCTTCAATTAAAATTGAGGGATCTAATTTAACAGTTACAGGTCCAAAAGGATCTAAAACATTAACAATTAATGATAAGATTTTTTCTTCTAAATTAAATGAAAGTGAATTTCAAATTCAACCTTTACAAAAAAAAATAGATAAAAAAACTTCAATAATGTGGGGAACATACAGAAGTTTGATAAATAATGCAGTTACAGGTGTTTCAAAGGGACATGAGAAAGTTTTAGAGCTAAATGGTGTTGGTTTTAGAGCAAACTTAAAAGGTGAAGATTTAAATCTACAAATTGGCTTTAGTCATGATGTTAATTTTAAAATACCAAAGGAGATAAAAATTACCGTTGAAAAACAAACAATTATAAAAATTAGCGGTGTTGATAAAGAATTAGTTTCTAAAATAGCGGCAGATATTAAAAATCTAAAACCTGTTGAACCATATAAGGCAAAAGGCATTAAAGAGAGAGGACAATTTGTTCTTAGAAAAGAAGGTAAGAAGAAATAATGAAAAAAATAAGTATTAAATTAAAAAGAAAATTAAGAAATAGAAAAAAATTAAAAGCCGTTAATATTAACAAATTTAGAATTTCTGTTTCTAAAACTTTAAATAATTTATCTGCTCAAATAATTGATGATAAATCAAAAAAAACATTAGTTTCTGCTTCATCTATAGAAAAAGAAATTAAAGCCAAAAAAATTAAAAAAATGGAAAAATCCTCTCTTATTGGAGAAGTTTTAGCAAAAAGAGCAAAAGAAAAAAATATTGATAAAGTATACTTTGATCGGGGAGAGAATAAATATCATGGTAGAATTAAAAATTTTGCAGACTCTCTTAGAAAAAATGGAATGAAATTTTAATATGACAGATAATAAAAAAATAGAGAATGATATAAAAGAAAAACTCGTTGCAATAAATAGAATAACAAAAGTAGTAAAAGGTGGTAGAAGATTTGGCTTTGCTGCATTAGTTGTTGTTGGAAATCAAAAAGGAAGCATTGGAATAGGACAAGGAAAATCAAAACAGGTACCAGATGCAATAAAAAAAGCCACCGAAGTAGCTAAAAGAAGTCTTGTAAAAATACCACTTAAAGAGGGCAGAACATTACATCATGACGTTAAAGGGAAAAATGGCTCTGGCAAGGTTTTTTTAAGAGCTGCTCCTGCCGGAACTGGAATTATTGCTGGTGGTGCTATCAGATCTGTTTGTGAAGTTCTTGGTATACAAGACGTTGTAGCTAAATCATTGGGTTCTGCAAATCCGCACAATGTCTTAAAAGCTTGTGTTAATGGGTTAAAATCTCAAAATTCACCGAAGATATTATCAGCTATAAGAGGCAAAAAAATATCAGATATTGTTTCAAAAAGAGAAGCCACATAATGCAATTAAATAATTTAATAAAAAACAATAAAAAAAAAATCAGAGTAGGTAGAGGAATAGGCTCTGGAAAAGGAAAAACTTCCTCAAGAGGGCACAAAGGTCAGAAATCGAGATCTGGTGTTGCAATTAAAAGTTTTGAAGGGGGTCAAATGCCATTATACAGAAGGCTTCCAAAAAGAGGTTTTAAGTCTTTACAAAAAAATGAGACAGCAATCTTAAATTTATCCAAATTACAAAATATTTTAGATAAATCTAAAAATAATATTAAAAATCAAATTGATCTAAAAATTTTAAAAGAAAAAAAACTCATTAATAAAAACTTTAAAAAACTTAAAATTTTAGGCTCAGGTGATATTAAAAAAAATGTAGAAATAACAGCACATTTTGCATCGAAGCAAGCTTTATCAAAAATAGAAAAAGCAGGTGGAAAAATAAGTTTAATTAAGAAATAGTATGTCAAGTGAATCGCTTAATACAGCAGGTGCTTTTAGCCAAGCTAAAGACTTAAAAAATAGAATTTTATTTACAATCCTAATTTTGATAATTTATAGACTGGGAACATATGTCCCTTTAGCGGGTATTGATCCTGATTCACTAAGGGAAATTATGTCTTCAAGCCAAAAAGGACTTTTAGGCATGTTCAACATGTTTTCTGGTGGTGCCGTAACAAGAATGGCAATTTTTGCTCTCGGAATAATGCCTTACATATCTTCATCTATAATTGTTCAATTATTAACCGGTGTCTCTGATTATTTTAAAAATCTTAAAGAACAAGGTGAGATTGGACGAAAAAAAATTACTCAAATTACCAGGTATGGAACAGTTTTAATCGCTTTTCTACAAGGATACGGTGTTTCGGTAGGATTAGAAAATGCAGGAAATTTAGTAATTGACCCAGGTATACATTTTAGAATTGTAACAACAATTTCATTAGTAGCAGGAACTACATTCTTAATGTGGTTAGGGGAACAGATTACATTAAGAGGAGTAGGAAATGGTATATCATTAATTATCTTTTCTGGGATTGTAGCTGAAATACCTAGAGCTCTAGCATCTACATTTGAACTTGGAAGAACCGGCGCTTTATCAGCTCTTATGATTGTGGGAATTTTTATTTTAGTTATATTAACTGTCCTATTTATTGTATTTTTTGAAAGAGCTATGAGAAAAATACTTATTAACTACCCTAAAAGACAAGTTGGTAATAAGATGTATGGTGGAGAGTCATCTCATCTTCCATTAAAAATAAATACTGCGGGTGTAATTCCAGCGATATTCGCATCTGCTTTATTGCTTTTACCAGTAACAATATCTAATTTCGGTTTTGCTGAGTCAGATACATTTTTAAAAATTTCATCAATGTTTACCCAAGGGCAACCTCTTTATATGCTGCTCTATGCTTCAGGAATAATTTTCTTTTCTTTTTTTTATACCTCAATAGTTTTTAACCCAAAAGAAACAGCTGAAAATTTAAGAAAATATGGTGGTTATATTCCGGGTATTAGACCAGGAGAAAGAACCGCAGAATATATAGATATGATATTAGTAAGACTAACTACTGTAGGCGCTTTGTATTTAACTTTTGTTTGTTTGATGCCCGAATTTTTAATTGCTAAATATCCTATTCCTTTTTATTTAGGCGGCACTTCAATACTTATAGTTGTTGTTGTTGCTATGGATACGGTTACACAAGTTCAAACAAGATTAATGAGTTCTCAATACGAGTCATTAATTAAAAAAACTAAATTTGGTAGATAATTAAATTAATGAATATAGTTATCTTTGGACCGCCTGGTGCTGGAAAAGGAACTCAATCAAATTTCTTAGTAAATAAATATGATCTTTATCAACTTTCTACTGGAGAGCTTTTAAGATATGAAATAAATAACAAAACACCCCTTGGATCTGAAATTTCATCAATTATTAATTCAGGAAGACTAGTTTCTGATGAAATTGTTGGAAAATTAATAAAAGAGTACATCTCTAATAAGATTTATAAAAATAGATTAATTTTTGATGGTTATCCGAGAAATTTAAATCAAGCAAAAAATCTTGAAAATCTACTAAGAAAATATGATCAAAAGATAGATATGGTGCTAAAGCTTTCAGTAAGTTTAGAGACAGTATGTAGAAGAATTTTGGAAAGAAAAACTCTAGAAAAAAGAGCTGATGATAACGAAAGAATAGCAATTAAAAGATACGAAACTTATGAAAAAAATATAAAACCGGTAACAGATTTTTATAATCAATCAAATTTATTGAAAGTTGTTGATGGAGAGAAGTCTATTGCTCAAATTAGCAATGAAATTAGCGGCTTAATAAACAGTATCAAGGGTTGACTTTGTAGTATAGCTCAATATAAATACGCAGAAACAAACTCTTAAATATATGGCTCGTATTGCAGGAATAAACATTCCACAGAATAAAATCGTCAGTATAGCATTGACATATATACATGGTATAGGTTTCCATTCTTCAAAAAAAATATGTAAGGAGCTTGATATCCCGTCATCAAAAAGAGTAAACGAACTATCCGAGGACCAAGTTCTTAAAATAAGAGAATTTATTGATGCAAATTATAAAGTTGAAGGCGATTTAAGAAGAGAAGTTTCAATAAATATTAAAAGATTAGTTGATTTAGCTTGTTACAGAGGATCACGCCATAAAAAAAAATTACCTGTAAGAGGTCAACGAACTCAATGTAATGCTAGAACTAGAAAAGGTAAAGCTATTGCAATAGCAGGAAAAAAACTGACCCCTACAAAGAAATAAGACAAATGGATAAAAAAAACGTCAAAAATTCTAAAGCTTTAGATACAAAAGAAACAAAGGGAGCAGAGCAAAAAAAAA
>ATTF01000003.1 GCA_000419545.1 Candidatus Pelagibacter ubique HIMB058 | reverse complement strand
AAAAAAAACAAGGTCAGATTCAAAGCTGCTAAAAAATTAAATAAGATTATTAACAAATGAAAAAATCTATTTTCATAGCATGTGACACTAATAAGGTCAGTTCAGTAAAAAAGATAATTGCCAGCACGCAAACAAACAAATTAGACATAGGATATAAATTTGGTTTGGAATTCTTTTATTCGAGGGATGGGCGTCAATTCATATCAAAACTCAAAAGAAAAAAAATTTTTTTAGACCTTAAACTTAATGATATTCCAGCGACATGTTCTAAAGCTATAAAAGCACTAAGTGACCTTAGAAACATAAATTATGTGACTTTACATGCAAATTCAGGTGAGGAGACAGTAAAAGCTGTCATCAAAACTGCAAAAAAAATTAATCCAAAATTAAAAATATTATTAGTCACAATTCTTACAAGTATTTCAAATAAATCTATTAGGAAAATTGGGCACACAAAATCTATTATAGAGTTAGTAAAAAAACAGGCTTCAATGGCTAAAGCATGTGGATGTCATGGAATTGTTTGTGCAGGATCAGATTTGGAGCATGTAAAAAAAATATTTAAAGGTGAAATAATTACTCCAGGTATTCGCCTTAAAGGGGATAGCGCTGGAGATCAGATAAGAATTATGAGCCCCAAAGAAGCTTTTAAAAAAGGCAGCACTGGTTTAGTCCTTGGTAGATCAATAATTAAAGGCAATATTAAAAAAAATATTTCTAGATTAATTAAAGAATTAAATTAATGAAAATTAAAATTTGTGGTTTAAACCCAACCAGAGATGTACAGGCTTGCATCGATCTTAAAGTGCATTTTCTTGGATTTGTATTTTATGACAAATCACCAAGAAATACAGATCTAAGAGATATTAAAGTCTTAAAAAAATTTAATCGTAAGTCTTCTCAATATGTAAGTGTTTGTGTAGATCCAACTGATAGTTTTTTACAAGAAAATATTTTAGGTAACTTTGAGTACATTCAACTTCATGGCTCTGAGACAAGCGAGCGCGTGAAAGAAATTAAAAATAAGGGAATTAAAGTAATTAAAGCTATAAAAGTAAAAGAACAAAAAGATATAAATTTATATAAAGATTATGAAGATAAAGCAGATTTAATCTTATTTGACTCTACATCTATGGAGAAATCACAAAGTATTCCAAAAGATTTGCTTAATAAGCTTCCCAAAGGTGAAAAATTTGGTCTAGCTGGTGCAATTAATCTTCAAAATATAAGAGAATATAGTCAATTAGGGTTTAATTTCTTAGATCTTTCTTCAGGGCTAGAAAGAGAAAATTTAAAAGGATACAAAGATCATCTTAAAATAAAAAATTTTGTGAATATAGTTAATGAACTTAAGAATTAATAAAAATTTACCCCTAATAGACCAGCACGACAAAAACTTTATGTATGGTGGAAGATTCGGTGGGAATTTTATACCTGAAACTCTAAAAAAACCTATAGATGACTTAACTAAATTATTTTCAAAACTAAGAAAAGATAAAAAATTTCTTAAAGAAAGAGATCATTATTTTAATGATTATATAGGCGCTCCTACACCTTTTATTAAATTAGATAATCTTACAGACCATTTAGGGGGAGCTCAAATTTACGCTAAAGTAGTTTCAGAAGCTAATGGTGGTGCACATAAAATTTATAATGCCACTGTTCACTGTCTTATAGCTAAGAAGGCAGGTAAGAAATATATTGTTGGCGATACTGGCGCTGGTTATGCAGGAAAAATGCTTTCTATGGCTGCAAAAAAATTTGGTCTTAAGTGTAAAATTTTTATGGGGGCTAAAGACATAAAAAGACAGAGGCCTAACGTTGAAGCAATGAGAAAAAATGGTGCAGAAATTGTTCCTGTTACAACAGGAAGTCAAACTTTAGTTGATGCTGTTAGTGAGTGTATGCGATATTGGGTATCTAATTGTGATACCACGCACATGTGCGTAGGATCTACAGTGGGACCAAATATTTTTATTAAAATATGTGCTTGGTCGACTGCACAAATTTCAAGAGAGCTTATACAACAAATTAAAGAAGAATTTGGAAAAATACCAAATAAATTAAAATTAATTAATTGTGTTGGAGGAGGAAGTTCAGCAGCAGGTTTTTGGAATGAATTTATGAATACACATGCAGAGTTCATAGGTGTCGAAGCAGGTGGGCCTAAAAATAGTAAACTGCATGCTGCGCCATTAACTAATGGGTCTAAAATAGGTATTCTTCATGGTGCTGCTCAATATGTTATTCAAGACAAAGAGGGACAAATAGGTTCAACAGAGTCTATTTCAGCAGGTTTAGATTATCCTGGTATTTCACCTCTTCATTGTTTTCTAAAAGATACAAAAAGAGCAAGATATACATCTGCAAATGATGAAGATGCTCTTAAAGCTTATCAATTAGTTTCAAAACTTGAAAATATTTCACCATCTTTAGAACCTTCTCATGCTTTTGCAGAAGCTATTAGAATTGCTCCAAAATTAAAAAGTTCAGAAGTTATAATTGTAAATTCATGTGGAGATAGTCTTAAAGATAAAGATATCATAAAACAAAAATTAGGTTCCTATATCAGATGAAATCCAAAATTGCTTTAGCTTTTAAAAATTGTAAGAAAGAAAAAAGAGCCGCTTTGATCACTTATACTGTAGCTGGTGATAATACAAAAAATAATTCCCTTAAAATTTTAAATAAAATTTCAAAACATGCTGATATTCTTGAACTTGGCTTCCCTCATAACACTCCGATTGCTGATGGCGGACAAATTCAAGGTAGTTCACATCGTGCTTTAAAAAATGGAATAAAACTTAAAGATGTTTTTCAAATTGTAAAAAAATTTAAAAAAACTAACCCTTTAAAGCCATTAATTCTAATGGGTTATTACAATCTTATTTATCAAAGCGGAGAGAACAATTTCTTGAAAAATTGTAATCATGCGGGTGTTGATGGATTAATAATTGTTGATCTTCCTTATCCAGAAAATAAAAACTTTGCAAATAAATGCAAAAAAAAAGGCATTAATTTTGTTCAGCTTTTATCACCTACTACTTCAAAAGAAAGAATGAAAAAAATTATAAAAGATTCTCATAATATGATTTACTATATATCAATGCTCTCTACTACTGGTGGTAAGCTAAAAGTCTCTCCAAAAAAAATACTAGAGAATTATAATAAGATAAAAAGAATCAATCCTAAAAAAAATTTAGTAATTGGCTTTGGAATCACAGATAAAACCATATCGTCTCTAAAATCTGCAAATGGCTTAGTAGTTGGTTCTTTATTGTGTAAAACTATTACTAATTCACTCAAAATGAGACAAAATCCTGTCACAAAGTTAGATAAAGTTGTGTACAATCTTAAAAGAAAAATAATATGAATTGGATAACAAAGTTTATTAAGCCAAAAATAAAATCTCTTTTTGAAAAGAAATCATCAAAGATTGAAGAAAATCTTTGGACTACATGTGGTTGCAAAAACTTAATCTATAAAGAAGATTTGGAATCAAATCAAAAGGTTTGTCCTAAGTGTGGGGCTCATCACAAACTTACTTGTAAAGAAAGGTTTGAAACCTTTTTTGACAATAAAGAATTTGAACTAATTGAAACACCTCTTCCAAAAGAAGACCCTCTTAATTTTCAAGATAAGAAAAAATATACAGATCGTTTAAAAGCTGCCAGAAAACTTACTGGACAGGATGATGCTGTTTTAATTGCAAAAGGAAAAGTGCAAAATATTAATGTTGTAGTTGGTTCTCAAGATTTTAGATTTATTGGTGGATCTTTTGGGGCAGCTTCAGGTGAAGCATTTATTGCAGGTGCTCAACATGCCATTGAAAATAAAATTCCTTATATCTTCTTCAGTTGCTCTGGAGGACAGAGAATGATGGAATCTTCTATTGCATTAATGCAAATGTCTAGGACTGCTTTAGCGGTAAATGAGTTGAAGAAAAAAAATATTCCTTTTATGGTAATTTTAACTGACCCAACAACAGGTGGTGTAACTGCTTCTTGGGCAATGTTAGGTGATATATTAATTGCTGAACCAAAAGCTACTATTGGTTTTGCTGGTAGACGAGTAATTCAAGATACTGTTAGAGAAACACTGCCAGATGAATTCCAAACTGCAGAATATGTAAAAGATCACGGTGGTATCGATCTAGTTGTAGAGAGAAAATATTTAAATACAACAATAGGAACACTATTAAATGTTCTATTGAAAAAACAAGAGGCTCAAGCTAAACAAGACTCCAATGTCACAGTCGATAAGTCTCTACAAGCTGCTAGCTAATCACAAGCTCTTCAATAAAACTATAAATTTTGATTTAAAAAGGATTAAATTAGTTCTAAAAAAATTAAATCATCCAGAGAGAAAACTAAAAAATGTTATAAATTTTTTAGGATCTAGTGGAAAATTTACTACTCTTTATTCTCTAAAATGTTTTATCGAAGCAAATAGGCAAAGCGCAACGACATATATTTCACCATCACTTAAAGATATTAAAGAGAGATTCTGGATGGGTGGAAGATATTTAACTCATCAAGAAATTAGAAAATCAATAAAATTAATTGAAAAACTAAAAGTTCCTTTAACTATCTTTGAGGTTCTAACAGTTGTCTATATTTTAAATGCTTCAAAACAAAATACCGACTATCATTTAATAGAGGCTGGAGCTTTATTCGCGAAAGACTCAACAAATGTTTTTGATTTTCCAACAGCTCAAGTAATCGTGAATATTAACAAGCAACACTTAAATTTCTTAGACAAAAATAAAAAAACACTTGATGAAGTAATATATCAAAAGGTTGGCTTTCTAAGTAATTTTACTAATATTTATGTGGGTAAACAAACACCTTACGTTTTGGGTAAAATTAAACAGAATCTTAAGAAGAATAAAAGTAAGATTAACTACCCAAACACTTGGAAATTAATAAAAAAGAATAATAGATATTTTTACCAGGATAAAAAAAATATTATTAAGCTAAACAATCAAAACATACACTCGAAGGGCTTATTAGAGAATCTTTGTCATGCTATAAAAATAGCTTTAGATCTTAAAATTGATAAAAATGTTATTGAAAAAACTATTCCAAAGATCTCCTTTGAGGGAAGATTTCAGTATTTAAAAAAAGGCAAAATAAAAAATAAGCTTTTTAAAAATGAACAAATCATGATTGATGGTGCCCATGCTGAGACTGATGCAAAAAACTTAGCGTCTTACTTAAGAGATATTAAACAGCTAAAGTATGCCATTTGGTCAATGATGAAGAATAAAGAACCTGATTTATTCATCAAACAATTCAAAGGATTATTTGAAAAGATAATAACAATACCTATTGAAAATGAAAAAAACTGTATGCCTGCTAAAGATTTAAAATCTATAGCTCAAAAAAGTCACTTCAAAGTAGAAACAGCAAAAAACTTAGATGAAGCAATCAAAAAGATAACTTCTAGAGATAAAAAGCTAATTGTTTGTCTAGGTTCTCTTTATAATGTTGGAAATGTTTTAAATAAAAATTAGATATGTGGTTGAATAAACTCTAGCATATCTTTTTCGCTAGTTGCCCCAACTTTAGTTCCAACAAGTTTCCCGCCTTTAAATAAAAGCACAGTAGGTACACCTCTTACTGAATACTTTGTAGGTTCGTTAGGTTGACTTTCAATATCGTGATAATAGCAATCGATCTTATCAGCCATGTCATTTGAAATTTTTTCAATAATCGGGCGAAGGGAAGCGCAAGGGCCGCACCAAGATGCCGAGAATTGAATTAGAGAGAGTTTGTCTCCACTAATTTGTTCTTGAAATTTTTCGTCTGAAGAATCTTTGAATGCCATACACCTTAAATAAGTATTATTTTGATAATGTCAACTTAGGTCTTAGTGATAAATAGCTAATTGTTTATAACATTGAGGCTTGCATTTGGATTTACCTATCTCGATTCTCTCACCTGTATCTTTGACGCAATAGATATAATAATAAAATTCGTTATTATCATAATCTTTAATCTCTTCTATTCTTATCTCAGTAATATTATCCATTTATTTAAAAAGTTTAAGATGATCATTGTCTTTTGTATTCCATCTTAGATGATCCACGTATAAAATTTCCTTTTCTAAAACTTCAATTTCTTTTTGAGTTTCATAAAGGTCATACTTTAATCTTAAGTATTCACCATATTTTAATAGTTTAGTTGGCAAATAGATTATTGATAAAAATATACTCATAATAGGATTGTTCCAGATCATGTATCTGTTCACTTCTGATCTAAGTGTTTTTCGTCTTAATTTAATTAAATAATAGCTAATCCACTCTTTACGGTTTCTTATGCTTTCTTGAAGAGCAAAATGATAACGATTTAAATCTTTCTTAGGCAGCTTCATATTTTTTTTCTATTTCCATTACAAAATTATTGTATTCATCTAACTTTTTCATAATTTTTTCATCATTTTCATTTTTATTTCTCATGTCATCTATTGAGCGATAAAATTCAGGAATAGTTGTCCATTGTTGTTTATTTGTTGAAAACAAACGATCAGCGATATTTTTCATAATTTCTTTCTTAAAGTTTTCGGGAAGAACATCCGAAGCTTCTTGATAAATCAATCTTTTTGCAAAAAAACTATATCGTTCATCACTAAATTTTTCTATTAAAGGAACCTTTTCCTTCCAATCAGCCAAATGAAATTTTTCCATCAATGAACTATCTGATGGCGATGCAAAGCCACCTGAGTATAAAGTTTCCTCTGGCTGTAAATTTTCTTTATTCTCATTTTTTGAAGATTTCTCCTCATGTATTTCTGTGAGAATACTATTAATTCGTTCTATAAATTCTGGCGAGTTATCTAAAATGTGGACTCTTTTTTGTATTTCATCTGGTGAAATATTTTTATACGGATCTGTCTTTAGGCCATATGAAGGATTTAATAAAACTGGAGATCTATTAGTTTTAATTGTTCTAATAACTTTTGGTTGCTTATTTAAAGCAACTTTTAAATCTTTATATTCCAATTTTATATAATCTTCCGGTGAATGTTGAAGATCCCAGCACATAGCCCAAGCAACATATACAGGGTGACTAAATAAAAATTTAGTCACATACATGCGAAGGCGTCCATAGAACCACTCTGTGTTTGTTACTATTTTTTCTTTAGTTAAAACATTTCCACAATCTTGACGGCTTAAAGTCATAAGCGATGAATCCCAAATAGGTTTGGTCTTCGGATTTTTTAGTATGATTTCAGACAAAGACTTTACAGCTTCAGTATCAGGTACGGCTCCGTGCGCATCTTGGTGTTTCATTAAATCACTTAGTTTAAAACTTGGATTACCTTTTTCTGTTAGTTTTGTTTCAATAACAGAACTATCAACTAATTTTGCAGCTCTGATAACTGGTAAAACATCTCCAATCTTATTACCTTTGGTATTCAAAAAATAAGGTGGTTTTAAATACCTAAAAAATGTTTTTGATAAGAAAACCCAATCGAACAATTGAGAATTAAAACCCAAAAAAACTACTGGACCCCAACTTAAAAGTTTTTTTTCTAAAATCTGATTAGATTGGTAGGGACTTGGATTTTGTTTAAGCCAGTTTACATCAAAGCCGGTAACATTTAATGCACCAAGATTTGGAACTAATCCCTCTTCAAGCCTGTTCTTTATATGAATACGGTCAAGCTCTTGAAGTCTATCATTTGTTAGAATGAAACAAGCTTCCAGAACACAATCAAATGATGTGCTTGCACCTGAAGTTTCAAGGTCAGCGAATACAAAGTTCATTTTATTTTTTATCCTCAATTTTCATTTGGTCTTCCTCATCATCTACAACATCACTTGGTGGAAGTTTTTTAGGTGTAAGACCTCCAATTTTATTCATCCGTGAAATTTTACTTAGGAAACTTCCTCTTCCATCTTTAATTTTATCCATAACTTCAGTTACACCGTCAGAAGTTTTCTTAATCGCATCTTGCGCTTTTTTTGCGCTCGTATAGATATCTACTGCCTGGTTGCTGATCTTAGTAGCTAGATCAATTACATTAGAAAGATTTTTGGATTGTTTATCAGTATTCCAAAAATACTCTGCAACCTTTAACGTATAAAATAGCATTGAAGGACCACATAAAGTTACTTTTTTACTTAAAGCATATTCCATTAACCTCTTGCCACCTTCATTGGGAAGTTCAGTTATTGCTTTTTCATTAGGACAAAACATAATGATTGTATCTAAGGTTTTTAGATCTTTTATGCCCTGATAGTCTTTTCGGTTTAAAGTATCGATATGATTTTTAAGTGACTGTTTGTGCCTATTAAGCGCATTTTCTTTAGCGCTTTCATCATCAGAATTTGAGTATTCGTCAAATGCGGTTAAGCTTACTTTGCTATCAACAATTACCGATTTACCATCTGGAAAATTGATAATCACATCAGGCTGAAGATTTCCCTCATCAGTACTAAAGTTTTTTTGAGTGACAAATTCATGACCTTCTCTAAATCCAAGATTATTTGTTAAGATATTATTTAAGACCATCTCACCCCAAACACCTTGTCTCTGACCTCCACCTGAAATAAAAGTATTAGCTATTCTTTCAGCTTCTTCCACAACTTTTGTTTGGCCTGTGTTTACTGCTGTCAAAAGCGTTTGAACTGCACCTCGGTCTTCACTATTAGTTTTTTCGTATGCTTCAATTTTTTCTTTAAGATCTTTCAAATTTTGGGCATAGTCGCTTGTGTCCTCTTTTTTCTCTTCCTTAGAATAAAGAGTTTTTGCTACAAAACCTAATAACAAACCTAAAATTAAACCAATTAATAATTCGATACTAAAAATATTTATTGTCATAATTTAATGCAACTTTTTATCACTTTCAGTTATTTTAAGCTCAGGAAACTGTTTATTAGTAAATTCTGCAAAGTTTCCAGTTACCTCTTTTGTACTCAACTCGTCATTAATCTTGTAGTCTGCATAGGAAGTTGCATGAATGTGTCTTTGCTTTGCATAGAATAATATTCTGTACCAAAGATCACTTGAACTTAATCTTGCTTCATCTGCAAATTTTTCAAGTTCTTCAAAATTTTTTTTAAAATGGTCATTTACCCGAGTTATTTCATTCTCTTTTAATTCTTCAGGTTTATGCCTTTCAATTGATTTTGAGTCTTGTTTAAAAGGAATAACGTTATTTTCCTTTACCTTCTTATTTTTTTTTTTATTTTTTTTCATTTTCGTTTGCCTCCAGTTATTTTTTGTTTACTGAAGCTAACGTTTTAATGATGTATTGAGATATATTTTATATTCCGACACAAAGCATCTAAAACAATATTAGCTTGTAAAGTCATAATATTATATTGAAATTAAATAGTCAATAATAATTAAAATTTTTTTTCTTTTTAATTATTTTTGAATGCCCAAGCCGATTTTTATTAATTGGCTCGTATGGATTGCAAAAAGAAATATATCTTTTTTCACGTGCAAAAGCTTCTTGATTCCTTTTGATTCTCTCCTTTTCTTTTTGTAAAGCTTGTTTCTTTTCATAAGCTTTTGCTTCTTTTTCCTTTTGTAATTCACTTTCTTTTTCCATTTGTTTCTGCAATTCTTCCGCAGAAAGCTTAGACTGTGGGGGAACAAAAGCATTTACTGGAGCAATGTTTATCCTTTGCTTCTTTTGATATTTTTTAGGAAGCTTCTGATTTTTCATCGCATAATAAGTCTCTGGCTTATAAGTTAATAAGTAACTCTTATTTTCTCTCAGAAAATCTTCAGTTTCTTTTTTAATTAACCTTGCAAAATAAAGGTTATTTGGCTTCGTTTTGCCAAGATTAGAGTTTCTCCACTTACAAGTATATTTTAGATGATCGCTATTATTTCTCCAAGTCATGTTCTTTCCTCATTGTTTTTAGTATTTCTATTTGCTTATAATATTTGCTCATAAGCTTATCCTCTATGGTATTAAGCTTTAAAATTGAGCTTCCATATTTACAGTCTCGTGCAAAAGCAAGACCTTTTAAATTTATGGATAGATTAGATGTCTGGATAGGTTCTCCTTCTTCATTAAGCTCAATTTTTTCTGCCATTTTATTCTTATATTTATCGGCCTCATGATGAAGAATTTCCTGATTATAAATACCAGCTTCTATAATCCCTATTCTTCTGAGCCTAAAACCTACATCGATTATCTTAAATACGATTTGCTCTTCTAAAATCCCCTTAGGTTTTAAAGCTGCAATCATTTGATCACGGTATTCTTCAAACTCTTTAAGATTTTCTCCAATGACTAATTGCTTAGCATTTAAGCCATGTTTTAAAGCATTTTGACTAGCAAAAAGCTTACCTTCTTTAGTCTTTGGACCTGTTGATTTAAGGGCGTTTCTTCTATTTGCCTCTAATTTTTTATTACTAATTATATTCATAATATCTCCTATTATATTTATCCAACGCATATGCGTTAGCCGTAGGAAAAACCTACTGATTATTAATATTTTCTAATGAAAAGCAGAATTTTAAAGAGATTTCTGAGACTCGCAGGATGAACCTGAATAAGCTATGTTAACACTAAATTAAAACTTAATCAATATCATGAGTAAAATTTTTCCTTCAATCTTTCCATATCTAGGTACTGACGAAATGGAAAAAAAAGGAAGACAGACTGAATACGAGGTTTACAAAAAATTAGCAGATAGTTTTGACGATCAAGTTGAGGTTCTTTGTGGTCCTAAATTTATTTACAGAAATAAATTTGGTAGTTTGAGAGAAGGAGAATACAGTGATTTTATTATTCTACATCCTACAAAAGGAATGATGTTCCTAGAGTGTAAGGGAGGAAATATAACCTTTAATGCCACTGAAAAAAAATGGTATCAAAATAACAAAGTTCTTAATAAAGACCCCATAGCTCAAGCAACAGACGGAAAATACAAACTTCTTAAAATTTTATCAAAAGTAGTTAATGTTGATTCATTAATAACAGTTTGCGGTGCAATTTTTCCTAATACACCAAGACCAATAGGATTTACTGGTCAAGACATTAAACCTGAGATGCTTATCTGGGCAGAAGATTTTCAAAATTTGGAGCAATCTTTAAATAAATTATTTGACCTTAATAGGAATGAATATCCTATGGGGGATAATGAAAAAAAATATATTAGAAAATTTCTTTATGGAGATGATCTTGAGAGTCCGTTTAAACACATTGTAAAATACGGAGAGCATGCACAAGATCTTGAATTTGATCAAGATCAACAATCATTTCTACTATCAGTGTTTCAAAATCAAAAAATGATTATTGAAGGATTAGCTGGGACAGGTAAAACTATTATTGCTGCTAAAATTGCCTGTAACCCTATTTATGATGATAAAAAAGTTTTAATTTTAACTAAGACAAAAGGCCTTTGTCAGTTTTTAAAAATATTATCTAGAAATTCAGACAGATCTTCAAAAAACTTTAGAATTTATTCCATTGATCAATTTATAAAACAAACAGCAGACAGATTAAGTTTTACAATGAATAATGTAAAGCGGGGAGCAACAGCTGATGAACTTAGAGAGCATTTCGATGTTTACACTCCTCAAATGTGTACAAGCTTATTTGAAAAATTTCCTGATGAAAAATTTGATTTAGTTATAGTCGATGAAGCACAAGATTTTAATAAAAATTGGTTTAGTGCCTTAAATACAATTATTAAAGATGATGGTAAATTATTTTTCTTCTACGATCCTCTTCAGACTACAATTGAAGAGAGTATGAGTGAGATATTAAGAGAACCAGCTAAAATTAATTTTCCTATGTTTAATTTTAATGCCAATTACAGAAATAGTTCTATGATCAGTAATTTTTTATCAAAGCTAATCAAAAAGTATTTTCCTGAAATTAATTTATTTTATTCAAAGCATAGTAAATCTAATTTAGGAAGAGAGATAGAACTTGTAGAAGCTAATTCTTTTGATGAAATAGTGCATAAAACGGTTAAAAAGATTAAACACTTAATAGAAGTTGATAAATTCAAACCAAAAGATATTGCGGTTCTTGGTGTAGATAGCATGAGACCTAGTGCTAACAATTCAACAACTTCAATGACTAAAGAATTAAATAAATTAGGCTGTAAGGTTATTGGAGCTTACGAGTACTCTCTGCCATACATCGACCCTAAAGAAGAAAATGACATAACATTTTCTGACATAAGAAGTTTCAAAGGTCTTGAAAAAAGAGCAGTAATACTAGTAAATTTTAAAGAAGTGAATAAAGAGAATATACAAAAAATATATACAGGTCTATCAAGAGCTAGAGGGGATTTAACAATTATTTCTTACCCTAAAGCAATAGAAGAAATAAAAAAAATTAATTAATTTAGTTTATTTAGTTTATCTAACGTATCTAGTAGATGTTGTCCCCATCTATCTCTGATTTTACTGAAATCTTTTTGTTCAATGTCTTTGACTACAAGTTCGTCTTCGAGCCTTGCCCATGACATTAAGAGCAAATCGAGTACTTCTGTAATTTTCTTATCATCACTTTCTTCTAAAGGTTTATACATCATTTCATAAAATGGATGAGATGTATTAACTTTTATTACTGCTGTAGCACCTGTTACTTCAATAGTAAAAAACTGGTTTGCTTCCCAGCTTCCTTTTTCGATTGAAACTTCTAGTGACTTGTTATCCTTGATTAAGTCATCTATTTGCTTAGGTGTTAAACTTTGACCAGCAGCTTCAGCTCTTTTTTTTATTAATTCTTTCCATTCATTTGTCTTTTGTGTTTCACTTTTTCCAGCGCCAAGAATTTTAGAATTTGTAACAACTTTTCTTCCTTTAACCACCTCATCAAAAGTCGTCTTAGCTCTATTTCCTTTATCAGGAGTATCTTTTAATATCTGATTACGTTTTTTTTGATAACTATCTTTAAATTTTTTAAAACGTTTTGATATTTCTTGTCTTAATAATAACTTAGGACTTTCGTTAATCTCTTCATCAGATATATCTAAATCTTTTTTTTGTGTAACGTCTAAATAATTCATATTCTTTACACCTTGTTTATTATTTGAAACACCAAAAACTTCATCTAGTATAGGATCAAACATTATTTCACACCCCCACCATCTCTCTGTAGTTTGAGAGGGATCGAAAAATTCAAATGTTCCAAAATCTATCTCTCTTCCAGCACGTACAAAAGATATACCTTGATTTCTTTTTAAATGAGTCATGAATTTACTAGTTGCGTTTCTCTCTTTATTATAAATTTCTGGCTTAATAGAAGAATATCTAAAAGTGACATTTGCTTTTACGTCTTTCCCAGTTAATGGATCTTGTATTTTTACTTCAATATTTCCCTCATTGTTATCATCGTCTTTTGTCCGTAAAGCCATAATAGCCTGCTTTTCATAATCAGGAGTTGTGGAATTTTCCATAAGGTACATAGGATCATTGGGTTTAAAACTTTTTAAGTATTCGCTATTCGCAATTTTGTAAGTGATGTTGATTGTTTTAAATTTCTTATTTTTTTTATCTAAAAAGTATCTATAAGTTCTGCTGATATCTTTTGTGATCCTATTATAGAGAGTTTCTGCCTTCGCTACATCTAATCTTGCACAATCTGACCATATTACTACTGTCCCGTTTTTTCCTAGACTATTAATCTCTTTTTTAATCTCATTTGGAAGCTCGTTTTCTTTTATTTCATTAATATTTTGATTGTCATTTTTATTAATCTCATCAACACTTAAGTAAGTATGTAATGTCTTATTATTTCTCCATGAGTAAACATCTACTCTATTGCATTGACTAACAGAGGAATTTGGGAGACCAATTCCAAATCTACCTAAGCTTTTTCTTGACTCTAATCTCGACCCATTTCCAAATTGTAAACTTTTAGCTAAAGTGTTTTCATCCATTCCAATACCGTCATCAACCATTACAATTTTTTTTATTTTTTTTATTCCCTTATTATTTAGTTCATCAAAAACAATTAATTCTATGTTTTTAGCTTCTGCCTCAATAGAGTTATCTATAATTTCTGAGACAGCTGCTGAGGTGCTTTTGTAACCGGAGGCAATAAATGCATTAATAGCAGTTTTAACTGGAACGATTGGTGGTCTGTTATTTGAAGTAGATTTTTTAAACATTAATTTAAATTATAATTTTCTATTTTGTTATAATATTGATTATAAAGTGTAAAACAATTTCTCTCATCTGGTAAACCTTTTAAATTATCTTTTAGGTCTATTAACCAGCATTCATCATTCCCATTTACTTCACTCCCTCTTAAACCTCTTCCAAGCATTTGAGAGTACATAATCGGTGAAGCAGTTGGTCTAGCAATCATAATAGCATTTGTATTTGGTGCATCAAATCCCGTTGAGAGAACTCCGTAATTAAAAATGATATCTATTTTTTTGTTTTTAAAATCTTCTATAAATTTTTTTCTACTATTAAATGAAGTTTTATCATCGATTGAAGCACATTTGATATCTAATAAGATACATACTTCATTCAATAATTTTGAATGTTCTAAAGAACAAGCAAAAACGATAGTTGATTTTCCTTTGTTCACAAGATCGATGAGATGAGAAATTATACAAAGGTTTCTCTCTTCATCTTTTTCCATTTGTTTAATTATTAAATCATTAATTTGAAAATTATTTAATATATTTAATTTTTGATCATCACTTAGTTCAAAATTAAAATTTGTAGCAATATTAAATGCCTTTATATTTGCTAAAATTTTTCTTTCTTGTAAATATCTAATAGGATCTTCAAGTTCTTTGTCTTCTTCATTTGTTATAGTTATTTTAAATTTATTGAAGAAATTTGCTAGTTGCTGATTTTGTTTTTCTATAACTCCTCTACCGGGTGTTGCTGATAAACCAATTATAAAAGTTCCACTTACACTGTCTAAAAAGTTTATTGAGTCATTAAAAGTCTCTGCGGGTAACATGTGTGCCTCATCTGCAATTATTATCGATAAATTTCTTCTAAGTGATTCTAAAACTCTTATTTTTTCCTCTGATCCAGTCCTCATAGATGATAATTTTTGATAAGTTGATACAATTAAGTTTTTATTATTGTTTAATTCTAATTTTAAATTCTTATCTAATCTAGAAATTTTTAATATTCCTTTTCCTTCTAGGCTCCATAAATTTGTGAATGTTTCGATCGCCTGTTCACATAATTCATCAGTGTGTGCTAACCAAACTGCGGTATAGTTATTTTTATTATTCATTAAATCAATTATTGAAGAAATCGTAGTTCTTGTTTTTCCCGAACCCGTGGGCATATGAATAATCATTCTTTTAATATTGTTTGATATAGCTTTTAAAATCTTGTTCTTAACCCTGTTTTGAAAATCAAATAAATTAGAATTGTTTGATAATTCTTTTTTATTAAAAAAAAACCTAAAAATTTTTTGAAATATCAATTTTATTTTTCTTAAAATTTTTTGAAAAAAGTTTAAATTATTAGAACTGTTCTGATTTTTTGACTCTACAATAATATCCTGTTCTCTATGATAGGGTATTTCTGGTAAATAACTTTCATCTAAATCAAAAATTTCTATTAGACGCTTAAAATAATTAAACCTTCTATCCCAAGATGCATTAATCATTTTTTTTAAATCTTCTTGATCAATTGTTTTACTTTCATCTCCGTAAAATAAGTATGATTTATATTCCTCTTTAAGTGAAAAAATTATATTTCCTCTAAGTATTGAGTCTGAAAAAATTTGATTACCCAACCTCTTTTTTAATAACTCTACCATCATTATAGAGTTTATCGATTTATTAGTGAGTTTTGACAAAGTTTTTATTCTTTGTTTTCCAATAACTTTTATTAAAATCTCGTCTCCTAATTGCAGTAAAATATTTTCAAGTTTTAACTTATCTAAATTCATTTTATTAAAATTATTCGCTCTGATTTTTTATAAGGAGTATCAACTTTAATTTCATCTTGCAAAAATAATTTCAAATAAGACAAAAAATTAACTTGTAATTTTTTGACATCTTGTCTGTAGGGCGTTGGATCATCTAGCAAAGAATCATGAATTATCGATGATAGTTCTCCAAAAAATATTTCTTCTTTTTTTTGTTTTTTTAATTGATTTAAGAACCACTTGTAGACTTTAGAAATTTTGAAATTTGATTTGATGATGTCCTTGTTTCTTTCTTGTGTTTTTAAACCAAGTAAAATTAAGTCATGTTTTACATTTTCATTGTTTTCTCTTAAATTTAATAAATCTTCTGCTTTAGACCAAGGGAAGTTGTGAACCCAAATCTTATCTAAATTTTCTCTTAGTTTGGTTTTTAATGTTTCAGGAAAGTCTGGGTAAACAGTCTTTTTGATCTCAGGCAAATTTTTCTTCCACTCCTTTAAGTTAGAATAAATATCTTCGTTAATTAAAATTGCTTCTTCTAATAAGCTGCTAATAATCTTTGTATCTGTGTCTGTAGCTGTAACTTTAATACCCATTTCTTTATTTGAAACAGGAACTAAACTCATACCTTTTCCAGTTAAGTTTGGGCTTCCTATAAATAAACTTTTGTTATCCACTAACATTAGTTTTGCATGCAAATCATTTAAAATTTTAAATTGCCAATTATTTTTTTTACAAACTTCATAACATTCTAAATCTGAAGAGCCTTGGGCAAGATCACTTTTTTCCCACCTAGAAACTACCACGCACTTAACATTTTTGTTTGTTAATTGTTTTTCTAACCACTCAACTCCTATCATTTTAATATAAGCGGTAAAAATTATGACTTGTTCTTTAGCATCTCTTAAACTTTCACCTAATAAATTCCTAAAGGCTTCTGTTCCAAGAAGATTACTTCTCTCTAAACTAAAAGGGTATTTGGACATAAATTATTTGTGACAAATTAGACAAGAACTTGAGACATCATCATTGGCGATATTATCATCAACAATAATTTCTTCGTCTTTCAAAAAAGGATTGTTTTTTATTTTATCTGCTTTTTTTTGTCTTAAATTTTCTAATTGTTTTTCATAATTAGATTTAATTTTAGCTACTCTTTCCGGTTGCTCTAATTCTTCAAGGGACTCTCGTTGATTCCATGTAAATGGGCTCTCGTGATCTTTGGCATTCTTCTCTAATTTTTTAGCGTAAGCAAATTTCTCTGGATGATTTTCTTTTAGACCTACCCATTCAATTTTTCTTTGAAAGAAGCAAAACGAACAACCTGATCTTGATCTCCATTTATAATAATCAGGCAAACCTAATCCTGAGTCTTCTAATATAGAAATTACTCCTTCTCTATCGATCATGTCATCTATAAATGGGAACTTCGCTTTTATTAATGGATTGGTTGGCTTGTAACCAACTCTTCCTCTTTCGTCGAAGCGTATTCCTACATAAGTAATAATTTCTGTTCCCTCTTTTAAGCTATCTTTGATCCAATTTTCAAAAGGTTTCAACTTCATCTCAATCGTGCACCATCTTGCAGTGGCTGAAGGAAGAAAATTATTATATTTTTTCATATAATAATCAAAATTATTTTTAGGTTTAATATAGTGAATTGGTTTTTTTAGTCTTGTCTTTAATTTATTTAAAAAGTCATAAGTTTCTTGAAGCTCATAACCTGTATCAGTAAAAAAATATTCTACTGGAATATCTGGATAATTTTTATCGATATGAATAGCTAAGGCTGCGCTATCTTTACCACCACTTAATCCTAAAACATGTCTTGTCTTTGTCATGCAGTATCTTTCTTTTCTTTTTTAGTGTTTTCAAACTTCATAATTTTCTTAAGAACATTCAAAACAACTTCACCTTTTTCGGACTCAGATATTTCTTCTCTATTTAACAAAGATAAAACTTCTGAAGTAATTTTTTCTACTGATGAATTATTTTTTGGGTCAAATTTATAAAATTTTGATGACCTCGTAGGTTTTTTTCCTTCAAAGATAGCTATATCGATAATCTTTGTATCACTGTGTTGTTGTCTAAGATTATATAATCGGTAAGACATTATAAAGTGTCTAACCATGTCCTCTACTTTTAGTACTGCTTGATCATAATCTTTATCTGTCCATTCATTAGCAGGTTTTGCTGCTGCATAAGATATTATCTGTTCGATCCATTCTTGCTCACTTTCAAATTCCTTATACCTAGCAGAGAAAGGATCATTTTCGCCTACTTTTTCAGCCCAATTTTTAACTGTCTCAAAATCAATATCTGAAATATTTCTGTCCGTTTTGAATACATCTAAAATAGTACTTTTCATGTTCTCGATCATATTTTGATAAACTTGATCTAGTTCATTAAATATTGATTTAAATACCGTCACTAATTCTTTTGGATTTTTCTCATCACAAATTACAGGTATTTTTTTATAAAGAAGTTCATAAGGATTTTGAGAGCTAATTAATTCATCTCTTAACATCATTACTTTTTTGTTTTTAAAAGCTCTAGTTTTCTTGGCAAAGGTTGGAAGATTATAAGCACGAAGAACTAAAGGTTTCAAAACATTTAAAGGCGTTGGGTTTTCAATCTTTTTCTTAAGATAGTTTTGTTCAACATAATCTTTAAAGCTATTAAGTATCTCTTGCTTTTCACCCTCAATTTTTACATGCATGATCTTAATATCTTCAGGCAATTGGTAAAACTTTTCCGCTATTTGTTGAGTGTGCTCTGTAATTAAGGACTCTCTTCCAGTTTCATCAATATTGTAAAGAGCCAACGAGCCTTCGTTAATTTTATAAAATAAACTTACAAGTAAAGGCAAAATTCCTGTCTTAACACCATAAGGTTGAGCAGAAAAAATATTAAAAATTTCCTGAACACTTACAGGTTCTTTTTTATTTTTTAAATAATCATTGAACAGATTATACAACTGATAAAGACCAATATTATCTTTAGAAGGTTTAGCTAATTGATATCCGTCTTTTGTTTTTATGTGTAAATTATTTTTTTTAATTAAAGATAAATACATTCCGTATTCAGCCGGATGAGACTCCATACCTAAATCTTCCTTGTCGCTAGAATTAAAAATTCTCATAATAAGGTTCAACGATCCTGAAACTGCACTAGTAGATAGTTTTTCTCTGTTGATTAGCTCATTATGTAAAATAGGTGTTTGGTGAAATACTTGTGAGCTTACAGCTGAGGCAATAGTTGAAAGATTATCTTTTTTTAATTTTAGATTATTAAAATACCAATCAGCCTGCTCAAAATTATTTTGTAAAGCAGTAATTAGAAGATTTTGATAAGCATTTAATCTTCCTGTTAATTCTTTCTTAGCAACTGCATCTCCTTCTATTGCACTTACAGTTGTTCTAACTCTTTTAAGAGATGCTATTTCAAGAGCATAACCAACGAATTCGCTTTCTCCTTTGCTAAAACCTAATATTGTTGGTTTAGGAAACTTTATTTTAGATAGTTCTACAAATTTATCTTCAAATTCTTTTTTGCTATCAGCATTATTTTTTATTACATATACAAATGAACCCGCGCTAATTTTTGAAATATCTAATCTAATTATGTCTTCTACTGCTTTTTTAACAGAAGAAAGTACAATACAAAATTTTTGAAATAATCTTTGAGTTCCTGTTTCGTGAAAATGTTTTTTTGCAATTGCTGGGGTAAGAGCTGGGAGTTGAGATAAAATAATCTCATGATCATCAACAATTTTTTGTTTATTAATTTTAGTTAAATCATCTAAATCAATATCTGAACCAGAAAATAAAGCATAGGCTTTTTTGAATTTCCTAAAGATTACAACTTTCTTCTTTTCAAGTTCTTCAAGTTTTTTAGTTATATTAGCTTTTGAACTTAAGCATGTCGCTAACACTTCTTTACTTGCATTGAGTGATATATTTTTTCCAAAAAGATCTATTAACGTAATGCTCTTAGCTAACTTGATGCTTTCTGCGTCATCTAAAGTTTCTGCCCTACGAATAGCTTCTGATGCTTCTGACCAAGCATGACCTAAATTTGAAGCTAAAATACTTGGTTCAAGATTATTTGATAAGTAATCAAATAATAAGTCTGGCGTGTAAACTGTTTTAGGTTTTGTTTTGTCGTCATTAATAAAACTTAAAAAGCCAAAGCTTTCCCCTGAATTAAGAAAGGTAAATATAGATCTTTCATTTTGCCCAAAACGTTGTTTAGAAATAGGGCCTAACAATAATGTTACAACAGGGTGAAGAGGGTAAGCTTTTATTAAACCTTGCGATAAAATATTATTTTTTTTTCCATTAATGGCTTTAGCTACAATCTCACAATTTTTACGCGCCTCTGGGAATGCTTTATTTTTAGCATTTATAGCTGATGAAATAAGGTTAATGCTTTCTTCGGCATTAATAGAAAAAGGAATATCTTCAAACCTCCCTTGAACTTTTTGCCAATCTTCTTGAACTGATCTTCCTAGGTTCGATGCGTATTCTTCAAAAGGTTGATGAAGAATACCAGCAAAGATAGGTAAGCCTTTTTTATTTAATTTAAGATTTGAAAAATTTTCCGCAATTTCTTGAAATAAATTTAAGTCAGAACCAACGCTTGAAGAATAGTCAAGAAACTTTCCCATCTCATCAGCTAAAATTAATAGCGCATAATTTTTTTTCTCTAATTCTTCTGTAAGTGTTTTTAATTTTTCGATTATATTATTAATTTTTGGTTTAGTTCTTGTTTTAAGTGCAGATAGTATTCCTTTAGAAATCCATTTCTCTTTTACAGTTTGATCGATAGTTTCAGCTAAACTTTCTAATGGATCATTTTTTGATCCAATAATTTTTATGATAAACCATTTTTTTTTAAGAAATAATTTTGTAAATCCAGATGTCTTAGAGAAGTTAGCTATTTGAGTTGCTTGTTTTTTTATTTTGCTATCACTGCTTAGTAATGCTTGTAAAAAAAGGGCGAGTGAGCTTTTTCCTGTACCGTAAGGTCCTGTTAATGTAAATGCGCATTGATTTGAATTATTAATTGAGGAAGTAATTTGATTAAGAACTTTTTTTCCTGTGGAATGAAAAATAAAATGATCTAAAAAATCTTTAGTTAGATCATTGTCAATTCTTGTGGATCTTTGAAAATGATTTTTAATATTTTGATTTTGGTAATTAAATAAATCCATTAAGCAACTCTCCTGTAGCAGTTACTTAATAATTGGCTTTGTTTAACATCTTTAATTTTTGATATTTGTCTTAAACCACCTGCTCCTTTATCAAATTGAAAAATTTTATTAGCACTTTGACCCATGTTATCAAGGTACTCTTCTAATGATTTTTCATCTAGCTGAAATACTTTTCCAGGTGATCCATAGTCATACATTAATTTTTCAAATGTAATTATTTGATTATTTTGTTTAGACCAATAATCATTTAGTGCGAATTCAAATATACCTTGGCTTAAACTTGATTTAGGCCCTTTATGAAGCTCGAACTCATTTTTAGTATATGTTTGTTGTAATAGTCCTAACTCTGCTAATGGACATTCAATACTATCTTCCGTAATTTCACCTTTCTTATGTGAAACTAAATACGTTCTTATAAAACAATCTACATCTCTTTTAATTGTATTAGGGCTGATACCTTTCCACTTAGAGAATTTACCTATTTGTAATAATTCATTTGCCACTTGTTCACGGTTAACAATTATTGAAGGATGATAGTTAAATAGATAAAACCATGTTGTTAAGCTAGAGTCGCTAGCAATCATCCAATGCAACAACCAAAGTGTTTCATTTTTTTCTAAATAAGGATCTGCGGCCTTTTTTTTTGAAAAAATAAACTTACCAAAATCAGTTAACCCAAAATTTTTATCACATACCTTTGTTGCAAGAGACCAGTGTCTCATGCTTTTAACCATGTTTAAACCAACGCCGAACTCAGACATGGTTTGCAGTTTATATCGTTCAAATTCTTTGATTTTTTTAACATCACCCTCTTCTAAATAATGGGCAATCTTTGTTAGCCATGCATATCTAAAAGGGAAAGTGTCATGCCCTGAAAATTTCGGTTTATATTTTGCTTTTCCTAAAGGTCCTCTTAACATAGTGTAATTGGTAAAATTCATGTTAGAATTACCAATTCCTAATATATAGATAGAATAGTAAATTATAATGTTAAAAAAGGTAATATTATCAACATTTTTAAGAGGTTGTTTATAGAATAGAACAAAAATAAAACAGAATCAGTCCTAAATGAGCAAAAAAATATTTCTAGATTATCAAAGCACAACACCCGTAAGCGATAAAGTTTTAAAAAAGATGCTACCTTATTTTTCAGAGAAATTTGCAAATCCACATTCAAACAATCATTCTTTAGGAAGAGAAACTAACGAGGTTGTTGAAAAAACAAGAGAACAAGTAGCTAAACTAATCAATGCCGAACCTAACGAAATTGTATTTACTTCAGGTGCAACTGAGTCAAATAATCTAGCCATTAAAAGTATAGCTCAAAATTATTTTACAACTGACTTTCAAATTATTACTTGTAAGACCGAGCATAAATGCGTGCTTGAAAGTTGTTATTATTTAGAACAACAAAACATTAAAGTTCATTATCTAGATGTAAATGAAGCAGGCTTAATAAATCTTGAAGATTTAGAGAACTTGTTAAAAGTAAAACCTTCTTTAGTCAGTATTATGCATGCCAACAATGAAATCGGTGTACTGCAGCCATTAAAAGAAATAGGTGAGCTTTGTAAAAAATATAATGCTATCTTTCATAGTGACATTGCTCAATCATTAGGGACAACTTCGGTTGATGTTGAGTTATTCAATTTACATGCTGCATCTATATCAGGACATAAAATTTATGGGCCAAAAGGAATAGGTGCTTTATATTTATCAAAATCAATTAAGAACATTTTAAAACCAATGATAGATGGTGGAGGGCAAGAAATGGGGATTAGAAGTGGAACATTATCTCCTGCTCTTTGTGTAGGACTAGGTGAAGCTTGCGCTGATTTAAAAAAAAATAAAATTCAGTATTATGAACACTTTAAGAAATTGAAATCTGTAATGCTATCTGAGCTAATTAAATCAAAAATGGATTTTGAAATTAATGGTGATGTTAGCTCTAGAGTTCCAAATAATCTAAATATTAGAATAAAAAATAAAGAAGCTTTAGCTTTATTTAATCAAATGCCTCATATCGCAATGTCAACAGGTTCCGCGTGCACATCAGGAACTATTACCAGATCTCACGTATTAACTGCTTTAAAGTTAAATGATCAACAAATAGATGAGTCTTTTCGAATAAGTTTCGGGAGAGAAACTAGTTTTGATGATTTAAAAGAATTAATAAGTCAATTAAATGGAAAAAATTAAAGACAATATTTTCTTTGGAGTTCATAAAGATCTTGGTGGAATTATTTACGATAAAGATTACCAAGAAGGTATCGATAAAAACAATGAAGTAAGGCTTTACCTGCTCAAAGAAGATCGTATGGGAGTTTTTACTCTTTATGTCAAAACTCAAATTATAAAACCTACTTCTGAGGATAAAAGTTTATACGATAAAAAAATAGATTTATTATTAAATGCTAAAAAGAAAATGAGAAAAACTCACTGTTATAATTGTAAAAGAAATATTAATTCTATTTCCTTCTCGCTATGTAAAAAATGTGGATGGATTAAATGTTCTTGTAAAGCTTGTGGCTGTGAATATAATCACAATTACGATTTAGGACCTCTCGATAACTAAATATGATTAAAGGAATAATAAAATTCTTTACTACTAAACTATTTTTAGGAAAACTAATTGATATAATAAAATCAAATTTTCTAATTACTTCTATTCCAGTATTAATCATTATTTCAATATTCTATGTACCTAGCGAATATTTCAGTTATTTAGAATTTAAAGAGAGATTTCCTGATGATGTATTTGGTGTAAACTTTATACTCATCAGACCTGTAATCTTAATCTTAGTGTCTTTATTTGTAATTTTTTCAATTAATAAAAAGTTAAAACAAATTGAACAAGAACGAATTGAAAAAATAAGGAAAGAAGAACAAGAAAAACTTGAGAAAATTAGAATAGCTAAAGAGAAGTTAGAAAAATTAAAGTCTAGCACTCCTGTTCAATTAGCAGAAAAAACAGTTTCAAAACCATTGATTGGCGCAGGTGCAGGTGCTGCTCTAGGTGCAGTAGCAGGTGGATCATTAGGAGTTGCGGGTAAATTAGCTGGGGTAATGATTGCTGTTAATGGAGGATGGGTTTTAGCTCCTATAGGAGCAGCAATAGGTTATCTAGGGTTTAAAGTTTTTAGTAAAAAAAAAGATAAAAAAGATTAATGAAAATAAATTTATATAATGAGCATGAAGTTAACGAGTATTTTTGTAACGAACTAGCTGATAACTGGGAAAGAATAAATATTAAAATTATAAATAATAAATTCGTTTTTGATTCTGCTGTAAACTATCATACAAAATTATTAAAAAGAGGTATTAGTAGTAAATCACAAAAGTATTGGGACCTTGTTGATAGGTACATTTATAAGTATCACAAAGAAGAACTAGCTAAATACTTTTCAATGGATAATTAATGAAAAAACTTATAGTTATTTTAATATTTTCCATTCAGCCTCTATATGCTGCATCACTTACTGATATTTTAGAAAAGGCAAATAAATATACAGTTAAAATTCAAAACTCTATTATTAAACCATTTATCGGTGATGGTTATGCAGGATCAGGTACGGGTTTTTTAGTTAATAAAAAAGAAGGGCTTATTATAACTAATTCTCATGTAGCAGGTTCTTCACCAGCTACGAATAGAGTTAATTTTAAAAATGAAAGTCCCATTTCTGCTGAACAAGTTTACATAGATAAAGAATTAGACTTTGCTATTTTAAAAGTAGATCCTAATCTTATTCCTAAAAACGCAATTGAAGCTGAAATAGATTGTAAGCAAAATTACAAACAAGGAGATAATACTGTTGCCTTTGGTCATCCTTACTCTAAAGATTTTACAATAACGAGAGGAATAATTTCAGGAATACGTTATGAAAAGTTGGCAACCTTTGAGGCAATTCAAACTGATACTCCCATTAACCCCGGTAACTCTGGTGGGCCTTTGATTAGTATTGCTACTGGAAAAGTAATAGGTATGAGTTCTTTTGGTTTAGATGACACTGAAGGACTTAATTTTGCAGTACCTTCAATTCATTTTTGTAAGATCATTGAGCTTCAAGCTGAAGGTAAAGATCCTTCACCTTTAAATTTTCAAGTCTTATTTGCATCTAATGATAACTTAGATAATCACTTAAAAGTTTCAAAAGTCCTAAATAAAGATTCAAAACTAAAAGTAGGTGATATTGTAAAATCTATAAATAACTTCGAAGTTTCAAATCCAACACAATTATCTACACAATCAAGAGGGCTAAACGAGGTTAAGCTTACTATCTTGAGAAATAATAAAGAGATGAATTTAAATGTGAAGTTAAAGTCTAAAGGTTCATACAGTGACAGAGTGGGTTTAATAGTCTCTAATGCGTTAATTGAGAATAAATTTTCTGATACATATTCCGGTGTCTCTGAAGAAATGTTTAACTCAGACGGTCATTTAGTTGTACAAAGTATAGATGCTGGGCTAGCAAGTGGAATACTTAGAACTAGAGATATTATTCTAAGAGTTGATGGTAATGCCATTAAGACAGTAGATGAACTAAAAAAATACCTAGAAGGTAAAAAAAAGGTAGATCTAATATTAAGAAGAGTAACTTATTTTAGAGATAGCGTAGTATTTTTTGATCGTTATGACACTCTAGAAATAGGTGAGGTAAAATACCTTAGTTTTTAACTTCTTGATTAGATAAATCAACAGCAGTATCTGGATCAAGTTCAATACCTAGAGGAGTTATGTCTTTTGGTAAGGCCGTAAATGTTGAGTCAGGGTTTTCTTCATAGGTATTAACGTTAACTCTATAAATCCCAAATAAAGTTAGAATAGATAGAAAGAAAATAACATATAGAAAGAAACCATTAGGTCCAAATGTCTGCATAGACAAACTGCATAGTATTGGTCCTCCCATAGCGCCCAATCCAAAAATAATATTTAAACCAGCTCCAGCTGCTACGAACTTATCTTTTGAAATATTGTCATTAACGTAGGCAAGTATAATTGGGAATAAGGTTAAAGTTGTTCCTGCTAGTAACGTAACAAATATAAATAATTTTCCTTTATCTAAAGCAGTTGAGAAGTAATTAAATTTTGTAAGATTTTGAGTAAATGCATTAGGTAAAGATGTTCCTGAAAATAATATTGCTAAAATAGAAAATGTTATTGCAAATAAAGCACTTACGATAATTACTTTTCTTCTATCCATTTTGTCTGAGATATATCCAAGTGGCCACTGAAAGAATGCACCAGCTAATGTTATTAAAATTAATAAAATTGAAACTTCAAAGATAGATAAGTTCATCTTTGTGGCATACACAGAAGATAAAGTTAAAATTGCAGAATAAATAAATCCAACGCATAGCATTGCTAAAGTTCCAAAGGGTGAAGCTTTATAAAGTTCTTTAATTTTCATTGAACTTGTTTTTTTAAATTTAGGTGGTTTTCTTTTCGTTAATAGAATTGGAACTAATGCAACTGAGAATAAAATTGAAATTAAAATAAAAGGCTCATACTTAACCGGACTACTTACGTTAAGTAAAATGTTCCCTGTTGCAAAAGCAAAGTAAGTAATAAACATATAAAGAGATAATACCTGTCCTCTTGTTCTATTATTTGCTCTATCGTTTAACCAGCTCTCAACTATGATAAATATTCCGATCATAGAAAAACCAGTTAAAAATCTTGCTAAGATCCAAACTGTTGGAAAAACAAAAGTTGCATGTATCAATGAACTTAATGAGGCTAATGAGGCGGCGGCCGCAAAAACTCTGATGTGCCCTACTCTTGAAACTAAATTAGGAACTAAGTTTGCTCCAACGAAATATCCTACAAAGTATCCTGACATTAATGATCCTGTAGCAAGATAATTAAATTCTTCTATTACAGATCTAACTCCTAAAAGATTTCCTTGAAAGCCGTGAGCTGTTGCTAGAATGGCAAAGCCAGCAAATAAAGCCCAACTATTTTTAAGAACTTTGTACATTTATAAATTTAGATAAATAAAATCCAAGAAACATTGCAACAACAAAAATAACAGAGCTTATATTCATTATCGCTAATGATGAAATGGCTGGCCCCGGACATAAACCTGCTAATCCCCAACCAGCACCAAATAAAACTGCTCCTATGATAAGTTTATTATCTAGATCTTTTTTTTGCGATAATGAAAAACTTTCTGCGAATAAAGGCTTTTGCTTTTTGTAGATAAAAATAAATGGCGTTGTAACTACTAATGCTCCTACCATCACAAAAGCAAGAGAAGGATCCCAACCTCCAAATAAATTTAAAAAACCTAAAACTTTTTCAGGATTAATCATTTCAGAGATTGTAAGACCTATTCCAAATATTATTCCAGCAATTAAAGAAGTTAATTTGCTCATATTAAATTAGTTACAAACACTGTTAAAATTCCAAAAATCATAAAAGTTATCGTTGCTATAATTGATCTTAAAGAAAATCTGCTAATACCACAGATACCATGTCCACTTGTACAACCATTTCCAATACTAGTGCCAAGTCCAACTAATAATCCTGCGATACCTAATAGGTAAGTTGAATTCGTAATATTTATAGTGACTGCTTCTTTAGAAAATAATTGATAAATAATTGGACCCAATATTAAGCCAATTAAAAATAAAAAATTATCAAATCTTTTATCGTTTGAATTTAAGAAGTTTCTAGCGATACCACTGATACCAACAAGTCTGCCATTAAAAGCAAAGAAGAGCATAACAGCTATGCCAATTACAAGACCGCCAATAAAAGCTGATACAGGTGTAAAATTAATGATCGTCATCGCTACGGTTTATATATTAATTTATTTTTTTTGCTTAATTATTTTTTGAACGCATCATTCGTTCATGAACAGCCTGCATTCCTCTATCCACCATATCATTAATTTCTGAGGCATGTTTTTGTAGCAATTCCACAACTTTTGGATTTTTTGAAGTTTGGATTAAAGCGATACCATCATCTGAAAGTTCAATTTCTGTGTCTATCTCCTGATAATAATCAAATAGCTTTGTTAATGTTGGAGACTGGATCATAACTTCTGGGTTTTTGCCTTCTTGCATTCGAGTTACCATCATAGTCACATGATCTATTATTGATTGCCTTACTTTTTCATCTTTTGACTCTGTTATAGTTTTTATGCCATTTTCAATATTAATCACTTCTCTTTTAATCTTTTTATGATTTTTAAAAATATTTTTTAAATCATTAACTTCAGCCTCAGTAGTATCTTTTCCCTGAAGACCAGGCATATTAACTTCATCATGTTTATGCGTTCCATGACTGCCATGATGACTTTCATGCATCTTTTTATACTCTTTATTAGCTGCTGATAACGCAGAAGAGAGTAAAACAAACAAAATAATTACAGATAATTTTTTTGAGACAAATTTGGACATATGGTTAATTAATAATTAATTGAGTTTTTTTTAGGGCATTGTATAAATCTAACATGTTAAAAATCAATAGTTTAGCTCCTGATTTCAAAGCTAAAACAACTATAGGTGATATCTCATTTCACGAATGGTTAGGTGATAGCTGGGGAGTATTATTCTCGCACCCTAAAGACTTCACGCCAGTTTGTACAACTGAGCTTGGCTCTTTAGCTAGTCTAAAACCTGAATTTGAAAAAAGAAATGTAAAGGTTATAGGTTTAAGCGTTGATCCAGTTTCTGATCACATTAAATGGTTAGATGATATTAAAGATGTCACTAGCCATACGGTGACTTATCCAATTATTGCAGATGAAAAATTAGAGGTAGCAAAATTATATAACATGCTTGAAGATGATGCTGGAGTAACTTCAATGGGAAGAACTGCAGTAGATAATCAAACTGTGAGAACTGTATTTATAATTAGACCTGATAAAAGAATTGGGCTTTACCTAACTTATCCAATGGCAACAGGTAGAAACTTTTTAGAAATTTTAAGATCAATTGACTCAATGCAATTAACAGCAAAACACAAAGTTGCTACACCTGCTGATTGGAAAAAAGGTGATGATGTAATTATTGTTCCTGCTGTAAAAGATGAAGAAGCTAAAAAATTATTCCCTGATGGTTGGAATGCTGTAAAACCATACTTAAGAAAAGTTAAAGACCCTTCTAAATAATTAAGCTTTATTTTCTAATCCACCAATTAAATGATAGCAGTTGCTTAGATTATAAGATTTTGCAATTTGCACTGCTAAAGTCGAACGATGTCCTCTTGCACAATAGAAAAGTAATTTTTTGTTCTTAAGATCTTCTGTATTCTCAGATAAATATTCATTAACTTTATCCATCATAACAACTTTACTATTTGCTATTCCGGCTTCCTTTTTAATTTCTGTTTTTTCTCTTAGATCAATTATTACTGCTTCTTTTTCTTTTTGAAGTTCATTAAATTTTTTTTGATCTACACCATTATTTACTTTTTGAGTTTTAAAATCGATACCGAGCTTTAAATTATTTGGTATAGCGACATCCATCATTTCAGGGTCAGGTAGGTTTAAGTTATTCATTATATCTATATATTCGTTTACTGATTTAACCTGTAATCTTGGATTATATTTTTTCTCTTCACCAATTGTGCTCACCATCTCACCTTTGTAATCGTGCGCAGGATAAACAAAAGTCTCTTCCGGTAATTTCAATAATTTATTGAAAATTGAATTATAAGAATCTTTTGAACTTCCGTTTTGAAAATCTGTTCGGCCTGTCCCTCTTATAAGTAATGTGTCACCAGTAAAAACTCTATCCTTCATTAAAAAGCTAAAACTTTCAGCTGTGTGACCTGGTGTATATAAAGCCTGTAGCTCGATACCATCAAATTTAATTCTTTCTTCATCTGCTACTCGCATGGCAACAACGTCTGCAGGAGTTTTGTCTCCCATGATTGTTACACAATTTGTTTTGTCTCTAAGTTCTGCTATTCCAGAAATATGGTCAGCATGAATATGAGTATCAATTACTTTTACTAGTTTTAAATCTAGTTCTCTAAGAAGCTTAATGTATTGATTTACATTTTCTAAAACAGGATCAATGATTAACGCTTCACGACCTTTGTTAGATGCTATTAGATATGTATAAGTATGAGATTTTGCGTCAAATAACTGTCTAAAGATCATTACTAAGCATTATAGCAATAAATCAAATTACAAATCAATATTAAGTTCTTTCTATAAAATACATTAACTATTTAAAACTAATTATTATATAAGACAGATATTTTGCTTATGAAAAATAAAAATCTTACAGTTTTAACTTTGTGCCAAATATTTTCTTTTACTGCTCCACCTATAACGATTTTTATAAGTGGTATTATTGGTTTAAAAATTTCTCCAATTAGTTCTTTAGCAACTTTGCCCACTTCACTTTCAATTGTAGGAACAGCTATTTTCACAATTTTTGCTGCAAAAATTATGAGCAAGATTGGAAGAAAAAAAGGTTTTATTCTTTCTGCAAGCTATACCAGTTTTGTTGCATTATTAGCAGCCTACTCAATTTATATAGAGAGTTTTTTCTTATTTTGTTTATGTACATTTGTTATTGGAACTGGAATTGCTTTTACACATCAATACAGATTTGCGGCTGCTGAAACTACTTCAAAAAAAAATAGTGCTAAAGCTATTTCTATATTGCTATTAGCTGGTATCATCTCAGCTTTAATTGGCCCAAATGTTGCAAATTTTGCTAAAGATATTTTCACTAACCACTTATATGTCGGTTCTTATATTGCCTTAGCTATTCTTACTGCTTTACCTATTTTATTTCTAACTTTTTACAATCCTAAGAAAAAAGAAAACATTAAGACAAAAAGTATTAAATCTCAGAGATCTTATCTCGAATTACTTAAAAATCCTTTAGTTCTTCAGGCAATAGTTTCAGCTGCTTTTGCATATGCGATTATGTCTTTTTTAATGACTGCCACACCTATCAGTATGTTTAAGATGCATGGATTTACTCTTGGCTCTACAAGTATAGTTATTCAGTTGCACATAGTTGGCATGTTTCTTCCATCATTGGTAACTGGTAGTTTAATTAAAAAATTTGGTCATTCAAAAATCATTTATAGCGGTGCAGTTATTTATTTATTTTGTGTTTTATTAAGTTTCTATGATCAAAGTTTCCTTAATTATTTGACTTCACTTATACTTCTTGGAGTGGGATGGAACTTTATATTTATTTCTTCTACGAGCTTATTAGTTTTAAATTATAATAAAAATGAGAAATTTAAAGTACAAGGTTTTAATGATATTTTAGTGTTTGGAACGCAGTCTATTGCAAGTCTTTCAGCGGGTTACTCAATTATAAATTTTTCATGGAATACTATTAATTTAATCTGCTTACCAATGATCATAATTGTAATTCTTGTCTCACTAAGAGCAGATCTTTATAGGCGAAGTATTAATTAATAAATTTTAAAATGTTTTTAGCTGGAAGTGTTTTTTTAATCCATGAAGATGGAATATTTTCTAAACCTTTTAACGCTGCAAAGTAAGCTCCAACAAAATTGGCTCTACTACAATTACAACCGCCAGCCTTAATAGTTTTATGCACTGCATCTTTATATGTTTTAGAGGTAATCATGGCATGAACTGAACCCATAAAGGTTCCTGGATAGCTGCAGGCTTTTCCAAATTTTTTAACAACACTTATGTGGTTTTGACTTTTATGTCTTAATACTTTTTTAATATTAGTAATTACATCCTTGAAATATCTATTTTTTTTATATTTCTTAACAAATGTTTGAATAGGCATTTTCTCACCATTAGCAGCTAAATCTATAATCTTTAATTTAGCCATAGCATAGGTTTCATTAATCTTAGAATTAGCTACGCTTTTGATCACTTTTTTTAAATCTTTTTCATTATTGTTATAAAGATAATAAGGAAGTGCAGCGCAGTAACCATCGGACTCGTTGACTTTTGTTCCACCTGTGATGCTTTTCTTTGCTTTAATATTTTGAATTGTTTCAAGTATATTTTGATGGATCCAAGGACCATTCATAGGTTTTTTCCACTTAATCTTTTTATATTTTTTTCTAAGTTTAAGGTTCCTCCAATAAGCAGAGCCTGGACCAAAATTTTTGATAATATTTTTTTTAAATTTTTTTAAAACTTCAGATTTCTGTTGTGCTTTTGCTAAAGTCTTAAACATAACTTGGCCCACATCATTATAACCAGAGACGTTTCCTGTTTTGATAGAATAAAAAGGACTTTTATTTTGTTTTAAAAAAGTGATTTCTTTTTTATTTTTTATATAACTTTTTAATTTCTTAGGATCATAAACCCAATGTAAAGGTCTTGCTGCTGCATCTGCTACTGTTGCACCTAAAAAAATAAAAGCCTTATCCATTAGCGACAGCTTTCTTATTTGCTAGAGAACCGCAAGATGCATTAATGTCTCTTCCTCTGCTTCTTCTAAACAAAGATAAGAAACCATTATCTTGAATAGTTTTAGAAAACTTATCTATATTTTCTTGAGAGGCAGGTTTGAAATCTTTGTTAGATAAAGGATTAAATTCAATTAAATTTAGTTTTGAGGGGACTTTTTTCATAATCTTAATCAGTTCTTTTGCATGCTCATCAGTCATATTTTCTTCCAAACAAATCCACTCAATAAAAATAGGAAGTTTAGTCTGGTCATAATATTTTTTTAATTGAGGAATAAGAGAGTCGATTGAATATTTATCATTAATAGGCATGATCTCTGATCTGTGTTTTGGTATTGAACTGTGAAGGCTCCAAGCTAAGTATACATCTAATTCTTTAGCAGCCCATTCAATAGCATTCATATCATCTTTTTTAATTCCAACTCCAACTGTGCTTACTGTAATTCTTGTTCTTCCATATTCTAATCCATCTTTATTTTTTGAATTATCAATTGCAACTTTTACGTTGTCTAAATTAAAAAATGGACTTCCTTCGCCCATTAATACTTGGTTAGTTATTTTCTTTTGAGTAGACCAGTCATCTATGTAGTCTTTGCATAAAATAATTTGTGAAATAATTTCACCTGGACTTAAATTTCTAACTAAACTTTTCGAAATTTGTGCAGTTGCACAAAACTCACATGATAAATAACAACCAACAGAAACAGATAAACATATGGTATATCGACTAAGTGTTTTATCTGGAATAAGAACTGTCTCTACATTTCTTTTGTCTTTAAGCTCAAGAAGAAATTTAATTGTCCCGTCTTTTGATTTTTGCACATCAATAATTTTAGGTTTTTCTAAAGATATTAAATTTTTAATTTTATCTCGAAGCTCAAGACCAAAAGTTGTAAGCTCTTCAAAGCTTTTGATATTTTTTTTATAAACAGCATTAAACATTTGCTGTGCACGCATCTTAGCTTTTTTTGCATCTACTTCTGCATTTTCAATTAGGAAATTTTTTAATTGATCAAAATTTAGATCGTAGAAATTTTGTTTATCCATTAATGAGATATTAAAGACTTGAGTGGGGTATTGAAACCCCACTCCATAAGATTAGTTAAAGTTTTGATTGGTCAGTTTTTAAATGCTTGAGAATTTTCCCAGCATTTGGACCTTCCTTAATCAAATAGCCTGATGTTCCATTAGCATTTGCTGCTGGAGCTTCAGCTTTTTTATTAAGTGCGCTTGCTAGTTTAGCCTCTGACTTTTCTCGGCTGAACTTACCAAGCAAACGTGAAAATCTATCCATCACATCTCCTTTCTTCAACCGCTTTGCAACTCCCTTATGGAGTCCGGCATGCGAATGCCGAGTCTTTTTTTCCATGACTTATGGATAATCAAACTTTAATATAAGCATATTAAATGTCAATGAATAATAAAACGCTTGGAATAATCCTTATTGTATTTGGTGGTTTAGTGCTTTACAGCGAACAGGAATATGCCTGGGTGGTTTCGGCTATAGCGATTGGTATTGGTAGTGGTATTTTTTTCTGGAAAGAAAAAGAAAAAGATATAGACAGTGACTAATGTCAAAAAAAATATTCATTATTTTTGGTCACAATAGATATAAATCTGGTTCAAGTTTTAATGCAGCAATAAGAGACACCTTCATAGAAGAAGCTAAAAAAAAAGGACATGAAATTGATCTAGTAAATATCTATGACGAAAAACAAATAAAATTCTGGGATGGTGGCGGACCTGATGAACAAATTCTAGATTATCGAAAAAGATTAGAGCAAGCTGATATTATGATGGTAATGAGTCCTTGCCATAACTACATAATGAATTCTGCTACTGAAAATTTTATTGCAAATGTTTTTACTCCACCATGGGCATTTAAATATAAAAAAGTTTTTCGAAACTACGGTTTTCCAGTACCAAACATGCTTAAAGGTAAGACTGCAATCATAAGTATGACTTATGGTGGACCTAGTTTTTTTGTTTCAGCAATTATTCAACAAATTCCAAGAAGAATTAAAAAAATGGTCTTTGGTGGCTTATGCGGAATGAAAGTTAAATACCTTCGTTTCTATGAAGTCTTACCTGATATGCCTAAAGAGATATTTGAAAAACATATGGAAAAAGTAAGAAATACTGCACAACAATTGTAGTAATTTACTTTTTTGTCATAAAAGATATAAGTCAAATATGATTGATAAATTTAAAGCTTTTATGATTGAGAGCGCGAATATTATGTTCGATGACTCTAAGAATGACCTTAGAAGTTTGCCTAAAGCAGTTAGATTACAAATATTAATCGTATTGTCTTTTGTCTGGTCAACTGTGTTCAGTTTATATGTTTTTTCAATCACTTCGTTCATCTTTGGTTGGGCTGGTGTTGTTATGGGACACATCGGTTTAATCATAGCTGTCTATTTAACGTTTAAATTTTTTCATAAAAAACAAGAACAACCTATTAGTGTTTTTCAATCTGGAAACTATAATCCAGCAAAAATTTTTGCAGTATTTTTTATAATTTTCTTTATCTTTATTTTTACAAAAGGAATTGATGTTTTAACTCGTACAAATTCTTACGAAACTCCTTATTCTGGTCCTGATACAACCACAGAAGAGAGAATTAAAAAATTTGTAAAATAGATAATTCTTATCTAAAATTATTACATGAAATTATTAAGAGTAGGAGATCTTGGGCATGAAAAAGTTGCTGCCTTAGATGCTAATAATATTATGCGGGATCTCTCCTCTCATATTGAAGATTTAAATCCTGAAACAATAAACTTTAATAATTTAAAAAAATTAGAACAGATTAAATTAGAAGAATTACCTGAGATTAAAGAAGGTGTCAGAATAGGTTCTTGCATTAACAGACCAAGCAATATTCTTTGCATCGGTTTAAATTATTCACTTCATGCTGAACAAACAGGATCTAAACTTCCAGACTATCCAATTGTATTCAATAAAAGTCCCGATTGTCTCCAAGGACCTTTTGATCCAATTAAAAAAAATAAAACACAAGAAAAACTAGACTACGAAGTCGAACTTGCTGTGGTTATAGGAAAAGAGGCTTCTAATGTTTCAGAAGATGAGGCACTTGATCATGTTTTTGGTTATTTTATTTTAAATGATATTTCTGACCGTCATGTTCAAAAAGTAATTGGTAATGGACATTGGACACTTGGAAAATCCTGGTGTGCTCCTGCGGGTGGAATTTTAGTAACTAAAGAACATATTAAAGATATAAACGATATTAATTTATCTTTAAGTGTAAATGGTGAAGTTAGACAAAGCGGAAATACTAAAAATATGATATTTAAAGTAAAATTTCTAATTTCACATATTAGTAAATATTTAACTTTAAAGCCCGGCACTATTATATCGACGGGCACTCCTGCAGGAACTGGCATGGAGCAAAAACCACAAAAGTTTCTTCAAGTAGGTGATAAGCTCCATCTTAAAGTGGATCATCTTGGAGAACAGAAATATGAAATTGTGGAGACCTAATGTCTAAAAGATATAGTGGAAAAAGTTTCAAAGATTCAAGCGTAATGAAAAAGGCAAAATTAACTTTAAAAGAAAAAAGAAAACTAAAAAGGGAAAAAAAGAAAAAATAATGTGCGGAAGATATACGATAAGAAAGCCTGTTACTAAAACAGTCGATATCGTTAAAACGAATATTAAAGTTGAGGATAGTGATAATTATAATGCTCATCCTACCCAGCAACTTCCAATTATTAAATCTTATACAAATGGAAAAGCACTTGAATTATGTGAATGGGGATTAGTCCCTGCTTGGTCAAAGAAGCTTGATAAGTTTTCTCCTCTAATCAATGCTAGAAAAGAAACATTGATGGAAAAAGTTACATTTAAAAACCTTATTCAAACCTCAAGATGTATTGTACCAGCAGATGGCTATTATGAATGGAAAAGAGAAGATAAAACTAAAACTCCATATTATTTTACTAAAGAAAACGATGAACTAATGTTTTTTGCAGCTATTTACCAAAACAACCAATTTTGCTTGATCACTAGAGAAGCTACTGAAAAAATAAGTGCAATTCACCATAGAGAGCCTTTAATTATTAATCAAAGTCAAATAAACAACTATTTAAATGTTAAAAAAGATGCCATGGAAATTTTAAACTCGATTAAGCCACCAGAACTAAAGTTCCATGAGATATCAAAAGATATTAATAACCCTGTAAATAACGACCCTGCTTTAATTAAACCTTTGAATTAAATGAATTTATCTATCTCACCAGGAAAAAATAATGTTGGAGCTTATATCAACGACATTAATTTAAAATCTCTTGATCAAGAACAAGCAACAGAAATAAAAAAGATTTTAAACCAATACGGAGTGATATTTATTAAAGAGCAAAATCTTGACCCTGAAACATATCAAAACTTTGCAAAAACTATAGGCCAGCCTGTTGTATACCCAAGACTTAAAGGCCTAGATGAAAAATTCCCATATATAAACGTAATCGAGAGAAAACCTGATGATAAAAATTTAAGCTTTGGATCTAGTTGGCTCCACCAAGACACAAGCTATTTATTTGATGATAGGCCAAGGTATACAATGTTAATGGGTAAAGAGATACCAGTAGGTCAAGGTAATACTATATTCTCATCTGGTTTTAATGCTTACGACAAATTACCAGATGATATTAAAGAAAAAATTAAAGATGCTACTGGAGTTTTTTCATCAGCAGGTCCTATAGCGGTCACAAGACTTGAACGAGAAAAAGAAATGGGCATCAAATCTTCAGAGAGCATGGAGGCTGAGCATCCAATTGTTATTACTGTTGATGGCAAAAAAACCTTATATGTTTCACCAGGACATTTAATGAAAATTAAAAACGTAAAAGAAGATGAGGCTGAATATTTAAAAAATTATTTAGTAGATCACGTAAACAAAGAAGAGTTCATATTTTCATATGAGTGGACTAAAGGTGATATCTGTCTTTGGGATAATTTAAGCATTCTGCATATGGCTAGTGAGATCAAGAACTGCAGAAGGGTTATGCATAGAATAACAATTAAATAATTATTTTTTTAAAACTGTAAGGTGTCCCATTTTTCTTTTTTCTTTAATGGTTTTTTTTTCCGTAGTCATAAAAAAATTCATCTTTGTTAAATGTTTTTGATCTATAAGTTTCAATATCTTTTCCTAAAACATTGAACATTTCAGCATTAGAAATTTTTTCCACTTTTTCTAGACCTAAATCACATACTGCTCTTACATGATTTTCAAATTGGCTGACATTAAATGCGTTTATTGTTAAGTGACCTGAATTATGAACTCTTGGTGCAATTTCATTGACTAGTAAATTATCATCTTGGTCGATGAAATATTCAACGCACATAGTGCCAACGTAATCTAATTTTTCTGCAATAAGTTTTGCATTACTCTGTGCCTTAGTAAAAATTTCCTTATTTATATCAGCAGGGATTTTTGAATGATTTAAAATTTGGTCTTTATGAATATTTTCTATGGGTTCATAAATATAAGTTTCGCCATTCAAGTATCTTGTAATTACAACTGATATTTCTTTCTTTAAGTTTACTTTCTTTTCTAAAATGTAATCAGCAGTAAAGCACCAATCTTTTTTTACATCGTCAAGAGAGTTTAGAACAAATTGACCGTGCCCATCATAACCAAGTGTATTTGACTTTAAAATTCCAGGTAACAAGTTTTTATTCTTTACGACATCTCCAGCCTGTTTAATAAAAGACCAGTCTGTAGTTTTTATGCCTAAATCATTTACAAATGTTTTTTCTAACTTTCTATTTTGGATTATTTTATTTATTTCAGGTTTAGGAAAGACTTTTTTCTTTAGTTCTATTTTTTTTAAGATATCTACTGGGATATTTTCAAATTCAAAGGTTACGATATCAACTTTATCAATAAATTCTTTTATCTTACTTTCATCATCGTATTTAGAATAAATAAATTCATTAGAATAATTTTGTGCAGGGCCTTGTTCATCATCAGATATCACTACAGTTTTTACATTGAGTTTTTTAGCCGCCTGACAAAGTAATGAACCTAATTGTCCTGAGCCTATAATCCCTAAAGTGATGTCAGACATTTATTATTTAGGTTTTTTTTTAATAGATTGAGTTTGGAGTCTTCTCCATCTTTCTAAATTTGACTTTACTTTTGTATCAAAGTTACCAATTATTGAAGCGGCAAGAATACCTGCATTGAAAGCTCCATCTATTGCAAGACAACCCACGGGTACACCTTTCGGCATTTGTGCCATAGATAGTAAACTATCTAGACCTTTAATTTTTTTAGTCTCCATAGGTACTCCAAGAACTGGTAAAGTGGTTAAAGAAGCAACCATGCCTGCTAAATGTGCAGCTCCGCCTGCCCCAGCTACGATCACACCAAAACCATTTTTTTCTGCTGTTTCTGCAAATTGAAACATTCGCTTTGGAGTTCGGTGGGCACTGACTATTAAAGTTTGGTATTTAACTTTTAGTAATTTGAGGATTTTTTCGCAGTCTTTCATTACGGAATAATCACTCTGTGAGCCCATAATGATGGCTACTTTGTTATTTTGTTTCTTAGTTTTCACAGATTAATTTAACAATTATGGCCCTAAAAACAATGGCCTAATGTTCATTAGGCCACTAAATAGTTATGGAGGAAAGATGTTAAGCTCTTGCTCTAAAAAGTAAAGCTTTTGGCGAGTTTTGAAGCTCGTATAAAGAAACTCTTTTTAATTTTCTAGTCGTAGATTTGTTTTTACTTTTTTTAAGTGCTTTTAATTTCATATTTCCTTTTTAGTTTATTTTTAGTGGGTTAAGTAATGCTAAAATTGCAAACTTGATTTGAATTTAGCGATAGATTTAGGCAAAGATTTGTCTGCTATTAGTCAAATTTATATTTTTTCTAATAAATCTTTCGGAAGTTTACTAACAGACCCATTACTGTCTATAACAGCTAATTCAACCTGTGCTGTAACTAGTGTTTCATTATCTCTGGACACTTCTTGTAATAAGTTAAGCCTTACAGGTGATTTTTTTATAACCTTCGTTTTAACCTGTAGATGGTCTTCAAAATTCGCAGATTTTAGGTATTTTACATTACATTCTCTAACTACAAAGATTGCATTAAATTGATCTTTCAACTGTTTATGGTTGAGCTTAAAATGATCATATATCATCTCAGTTCGTGCGCGTTCAATGAAGTGTAAATACCTAGCATAATAAACGATACCTCCGGCATCAGTATCCTCATAGTAAACTTTTGTTTTATAAATATGATCTGCCATATAGTGAACAATAATCTTTAAAGAGTTTTATTTCAACAAAGATAAATTTTTCTTTTTTTTGACTAATTTATGCCAAGCAAAATCCAGACTTCTTTATTACTTCTGTAATTATGAAAATATTATCTATTTTATCGTTATTACTTTTGTTAACTAATTGTGCAAGCGGAAACATGGCCAAGGTAAAAATTGGCAAAAGATGTACGGCATCTTCTGCTAATCAACTACAAGAGTCTTCTTATGTTTGGTTTGTAAGTAAAGACGCAATTAAAGACTTCGACAAAAGAATTAATAAAAAAAACTGCCAGGATAGTTAAACTATTCTTAAATTTAGTTTTCTATGATAATAAGGGGCATGGATATTCCACTGCCCCTTATAATTTCTTGTATTGTAATCATCATTGCCTTGATTATTTTTCCACTCATTGTTTCTTATAAAGCTGAGAAAAAATCTAAACAAAGTGAATGGGAAAAGATTAGGGATTTTGGAAATAAGATTAATAAAAAAACAAGAGATAAGGCTAACTAGCTTTTCTTTTATTTCTCTCTTGATCTAATAATTTTGTAAGTGCATCAACCATCACATCAGATGCTTTAAAAATTTCATTAGGTTGAAATTCATGTACTGCACTTTGCTCTGGATTTGATTTGTCTTCTATTACAACTACATCATTATTCTCGATATTTTTTTTAATATAAATTAATAACAGCCAATCCTCATCCGAAGCTTCATCCCACTTAATAAAGATTTCTCCTGTATCAAAACGTCTGTCTGTTACTCTTAAAATACTTAAGTATCTTGGGATATAACGTTTGTTAATTTGGAAACATAAACTATGAGCTGATCTATAAAAGCTTTCTAAAGCTAGCTCTACTTTTTGTCTTTCCTCATTATGAATTCGTTCTTTTTCAAGCAAAGATTCTTTGCTTTCTTGGTCTTCTATTTTTATGCCAAGCTTGTTTAGTCTTTCTTTTAATTCATCTAAAACTTTTTGTTCTCTTAGGGCTTTGTATTTTTCTTTAATTTTCTGTATTCGCTCTTGAACATCTGAATATGATTCACGTTGTTGTTTTAAAACGTATTTCTCAAGATTTTTAATTTCTAATTCTTCACGTTTTTTAAATTGCTCAATTTTTTTCTCTATTCTTAATTGTTCTTGAATTTTCTTCTGTTTCTCTATTTGTTCACGATGTAACTCTGCTTGCTCAAGTTTAATAAATCTTTGAAGATCCTTTTTTCTCTCTCTTTCTAATCGCTCTTCTTGTCTTAGTTCAAGTTCCTTCGCTCTTAATGCTTGTTCCTCGGCTTCGACTAATTTTTTTTGAGCTTCAGCTTTTTCCCGCTCCATCGCCTTGAGCTTAAGCTGCTTTTGTCTTTCACTTCTCTCCTTAATACTCTTTGTAAAGTTTGAGATCTTATTAGATAGATTGTTTATGGTGTTTGTAACTGATTTTTGAAAATTAAATTTAAAAGAAAAAAATGATTTTGCTTTTTGAAATACTTTAGTTTTTTTTACTACTTTCTTTTTAGGTTTATTTGACTTTTTTCTATTCTTAATTTTTGATTTTTTACTAGGTTTTTTTCTCACAACTTTCCTAGGTAATTTTTTCCTTTTCTTAAGATTTTTTTTCTTTTTTTTCATGCTTGTTTTAACTCATTAACAGTTTATCAAGTTTAGAGATAGCCTGCTGTTTATTCTCTATATAAAAAGCTCTTAACAATTTATAGTTTAATTAAGCTGCTAAATTTTCTTGGGGGTTAAATTTCAAACCCTCTAGTTTAGCAACTAGCTCTTTACACTTTTCTTCTGGGAGTAAAACTAGTGGTGGTAAAAGATGCTTATATTTATCATGGCTTAAAGATAAGTAACTATGTAAAGCTGAAATAAGATTGTATTGATCAAACGTTTCTCTCACGTTAATCAGCTGTTCATTTTTAGATTGTTCTTTCTTGTTCTCAAAATCATCAAATACCTTTCGGGCAAGAGAATGAGTTACATTAGTTACTGCTGATATACATCCAGAACATCCAAGATTTAATCCCTTAAGTAATTTTGCTTCTGATCCTGGAAACATTAAAAAGTTTGGTAGTTTAAGAGTTTCAAACAGATTATAACTTGAGTCTTTGCATCCAATAATATTATCTGGAAATGCTTTAACAAGCTTAGTCACTGCTTCGGCTGAAAACTTATAGCCACTTAATTTTTCAAAGTTATATAAAATGATCTTAACTTTAGGAGTTGCAGTAATTATTTTTTTATAAAATTCAAAAACTCCCTCGTCGGTATTACCTTTATAATATGCAGGTGGCATAATTAAGAAATCTCTAAAATCATACTCCATGGCATATTTAACTAAATCAATATTATCGTTTAGAGAATTACATCCAGTTCCTAAAAAAAATTGCTTTCTAAGTTTATGACTTGCTATTTTCGCAATAAATTCTTTTTTCTCATTAATTGAAATTAATTGACTTTGACCAGTTGAACCAAAAAAGAAAACTCCATGAAGACCACTACGTATTGCACTTTCAGCATGTAAGATTGTTTCATTAATATTCAGTGTGCCATTTTCATTTAAGACACTTAAGCTTGCTGCGTATATTCCTTTTTTGATCATAATCTTACCTAATTTTTTTTATCTAAGTTATATTAATAAAATTAAAAATGAAAGTTTTAGTCATTCAACCAAAAATTGGTATGGGAGATATGGTAATTTATTTACCTTATATCCATGCCATTTCAAAAAAATACCAAACTCCAGTATCCATATTAGTTAAAGAAAATTCACGTGCCCATCAACTTCTCGCTGAAGATAAGCATATTGATGAGATCATTACTTTAGATCGGTCAAAAAATAATACTGGTTCTCACGACGGTATGTCAGGTTTTTTTAAATTAAGTAATGAACTTAAATCTAAAAATTTTGATAAAGTTTTTATTTTTAATAGTTCACTTAGATATTTTTTGATTTCAAAAATTGCAGGTATCAAAAAGATTTCTCAATACCCTCTTTTTAGAAAAAAAGATAATATAGTTACATCTGCAAAAATTTTTACTGAATATGAAATTGATACTGTTGTATCTACACAACCTTATTTAAATATCTCTGAGGAAAAAATAAAAAAAGCTAAGTTAAATTTTTCAAAAGATTTTAAACATATTTGTCTTGGTATATCTGCAAGTGGTCCCACAAAACGTTGGAATATTAAAAATTATATTAAAGTTTGCGAAAAAATAAATGAACAAATCCCCTCAAGATTTTATATAGCGGCAGGCAGTAATGACAAAGACCTTGTTAATGAGATTTTAAATTCTTCAATTGGAAAAAACTGTACTTCATTTGAAAATTTAAAAATTAGTGAAACTTTACCTATCATAAAAAACTGTGATCTTTATTTAGGTAATGATACAGGATGGCTACATATAGCTGCTGCCCTTAAAATAAAATGTTTAGCATTATTTATGGATAGTCCTGTGCAGGCTTACGGTAAATACTCAAACTTTATTAATGTGATTGTACCTGAAGGTGAAACAGAAGAAACCACTACTCATGATACATTGGGATCAGAAAAAATATCTTTTGAAAAAGTTTTAAATTCTTCAATAGAATTACTTAAGAAAAATCAGTCTTAATAATCTTATCTTTAGCTTCATTAACCAGCTGGCTCAGTCTCTCTGTTTTTACTTCACGGTTCATATCTGGATGAATTTTTTTTTGTAATTGGTTGGCAGCCTTTAAAACATCTTCTTTAGTACAGCCTCTTTTTAGACCTAATAGTTTATAAGCTTCATCATTAGTAACACTTGAAGAACCTTGTGTCTGACCAAATTGACCCTGAGAAAATCTTCCAGAATTTTTCAAAAACTGAATTAATCTCCAAAGCTGCATCATTTGTAAAACAGTTAAGCCCTTGATTTTTAAGCCACTTAAAATCACTAATAAAAAAGGAAGTGAAAAAATATATTTACCCGCAAAAGTTAATAGCGCTGCTAAAATAAGTGAAAAATATACTGCAATTTTTTTAATAGTAGTCGCAATTTTCTTTGAACTAGTTCGCGCAAACCAGTTTAAAAAAAGATAAACAATGACAAAGATGATAATTCCTATTAGTAAAGTATTCATATAATTTCCTAATATGATTATACCAAAACTCAAAAAGATTAAGAGTGAGAAAAAATACCACGATATCCTTTTAGAGGATGAATACGCATGGGTTGATCAGCCAAATATTCTTGAGGTATTAAAAGACGCTAATAAACTTGATCCTGAAGTAAAAGACTACATCAGTGCAAATAACAAAATTACTGAAGAATACTTCGGTGACACTAAAGAGCTTCAAAAAAGTTTATTTACCGAGATAAAATCAAAGATCAAATTAGATGACACTTCTCTAAAATATAAAGACAAAAAATATTATTACTGGACTAAAACTGAGGCAAAAGGAAATTACGGGAAAAGAATAAGACAATTAATAGATGGGTCAAAACCTGAAGAAGTTTATTTTGATGGAGATTTAGAAAAGAAAAATTATGGTTCAGAATATTTTGGAGTAGGTTCAGTAAGCACATCCCACTGTGATAATTACATGGCTTACTCTTTAGACTTAAAAGGTTCTGAATATTATACAATTTACTTAAGAGATTTAAGAACAGGCAAAAATGAAAATGATACTATAGAAAATACAAGTGGAGGAATAACTTGGTCACTTGATAGTAAAAGTTTTTTCTATTCAAAATTAGATAAATTTCACAGACCCCGTCAGATTTTCAAACATATTTTAGGGACTTCTGTTAATGAAGATAGGTTAATTTTTGAAGAGAAAGATGAAACATTCACGTGTGGAATTAGTCTCTCATCAGATGAAAAATATTTTATAATTTCTACTTCGGACCACATTACAACTGAAGAATATTTCTTCCCTTCTGATGTTGAAGATTTCAAACCTAAATTATTTCAAGCTAGAAAAAAAGATGTTCGATATTCGCTAGATGCCTGGAAAGGTTATTTTTATGTGCATACCAACGAAGATGCTAGAGATTACAAAGTTCTAAGATGTAAGACTGATCAAATTCAAAACTTAGAAGTTTATATTCCTGCCAAAAAAGAAACCGTAATAGGTGGTTTAGATTTTTTAGATGAATATATTTTAAGAGGTGAAAAATCAGATGCTATTCCAAAACTTTTTGTAAGAAACATAAAAACTAATAAAGAAGAAGAGATTAAAATCTCAGACGAAGCAATAGGTGTTCCGGGTGCATCACTAATGCAGCGAGATACAAATACTACAAAGATTAGAGTTGGTTGGGAAAGTATGGCAACACCAGGTAGAGTTTACGAGTACGATATAGTCACTAAAGAAAAAAAATTAGTTAAAGAAACTGAAATCCCTTCTGGACACGATCCTAGTAAATATGTTGTTGAGAGAATAAAAGCTAAATCTCATGATGGAAGGTTAATACCAATAAGTCTTGTAAGATTAAAAGATGCAAAACAAGACAGTAAATCAAAAGTTTTATTGTACGCTTATGGCGCTTACAAACACAGCGTATCACCTGGCTTTAGTGCTTCAAGATTCTGTTTAATAGATAGAGGTATTACTTTTGCTATAGCACACATTAGAGGTGGGGGTGATTTAGGAGATATTTGGCATGAAGAAGGTAAAAAGAAATTAAAGAGAAACACTTTTTTAGATTACATCGCGTGTGCAAATCATCTTATTGATCAACAATATACTCATAAGGGTGGGATTTGTTTTTATGGTGGAAGTGCTGGTGGACTTACAGGTGGCGCGGTAGCAAATATGGCTCCTGACTTATTTTTTTCAATGCTTTTACTAGTTCCTTTCGTTGACACAATGACAACGATGTTAAATGAAAAATTACCTTTAACGCCTGCTGAATGGGAGCTTTGGGGAAATCCCATCAAGAGTAAAGAATACTTTGAATATATTTTATCTTACGCTCCCTATAATAACATCGATAAAAAAGATTACCCTGCGATGCTTATTACAACTTCATTATTTGATAATAGGGTACTGTATTCTGAACCAGTGAAATATATTGCAAAACTAAGAGAAACTAAGACTGATAATAATACTCAATTGCTAAAGTGTAAAATGGAAGCAGCTGGCCACGGCGGTATGAGTGGAAGAGACAACGCAATAAAAGAATTAGCTGAAGAATATTCTTTTATTTTAAAAACTGCAAAAATTTTAAAGTAACAATCTTGAAAATTTAAAAACACTTACTACATATAAATTGTTGGTTGCCAAATGGGGCTGACAATTAACCTTGCTAACAAAGGAGGATATATGACAAGTAAGGATCTATCGATCTTTAATTCACTTAGACCTTATAGCATCGGATTTGATGACATGTTTGATCAATTCGAGTCTATGTTGGGAAATGGCAGTCTTGCTATGCAAAGCAATTATCCGCCATATAACATCCGAAAAGTAGGCAATGACAAGTACGCTATTGAAGTAGCGGTTGCTGGCTTTAACAAAAACGATGTTGAAGTTGAATATGAAGATAATCTTTTAACTGTTAAGACAAAAGACATTAAGAGATCTGAAGAAAAAGACGGTGATGAGGTTATTCATCGAGGAATCTCGCAAAGATCTTTTGCTAGATCATTTACAATTGCAGATGATGTGAAAGTAAATGGTGCTGAGCTTAAAGATGGTTTGCTTACAATTTCTTGTGAAAAAATCATACCGGAAATGAAGAAAAAAAGACTTATTGAAATTAAATAAGTTTACCTTACTTGCGGAGTAAAACACTCCGCAAGTACATTAAAATTATGAGAATAGAATCGCACCACAAACCAGAAAATTTAAGTGACAGGATAGCGCTGGGTTTTACTAAATTATTAAGATTTATTGCAGACACATTTTTTAAAAAAAAATACGGCCATAGAGCTGTTGTATTAGAAACCGTTGCTGCTGTTCCAGGTATGGTTGGAGGAATGTTGCTTCACTTAAAATCCTTAAGAAGAATACAAGACGATAAAGGTTGGATTAAAACTCTACTCGATGAAGCAGAAAATGAAAGAATGCATTTAATGACATTTATTAATATTGCCAAACCAAATGTGCTTGAGAGATTTCTTATAATTTTAGCTCAATTTATTTTTATTATTTTATATTTAATCATTTACCTAATTTCTCCAAGAACAGCACACAGAATTGTTGGTTATTTTGAAGAGGAAGCAGTTATTAGTTATTCTCAATATTTAGATGAAATAGAAAATGGCAAAATCAAAAATGTAAAAGCACCAAAGGTTGCTATTGATTATTGGAACCTGCCTCTTAATTCTACTCTCAAAGATGTGATTAAAGTTATTAGAGAAGATGAAGCTGGACATAGAGATGTTAATCATAGCTATGCTAATATCTTAAGCAAAAAATCTGATCCGAACGAAGAACAATTGCAAAATTAGTAATAGAATCAGAAAACTATAATCATTATCGCTACAAGAAATAGTAAAACAGAACTAATTCTATTTAATTTTTTTTGAGCTGAACGACTTTTCATAAGTTTTCTAACTGGAGAAACTAGCGCTATTAATCCAATGTTTCCAAAAAAAGGTATCAAAGCAGATGTTGATGCGATTAATAAAGCATCATTGTTAGTTATTTGATCTAGAGCAAAAAACCCTGGCATAATACTAATGTAGAATAAAATAGCTTTTGGATTTGAAAAATTTACTAAAAGACCAGTTATAAAACTCTCTAGATAAACTGAGTTATATTTAATTTTTAATTTTGTATTTTTTATATCTTTAACTTTATACGTGTCCTTCTTCCATAATTTATAAGAAAGAAATAAAAAAAATCCTGCAGCTACTATCTTTAAGATTTCAGTTATCGAAGGTATTGCCTCTGTTACTGATGCTATCGAAATAACAGCCAAAAATGACCATGTAAAATCTGCTATGATAACACCTAAGGCTAATGGAAAACCTCCTGCCCAACCATTAGAAAAAATTCGAGCTAAAAGAACAATCCATACTGGTCCAGGCGTTAAAAATAGAATGAACATAGCGAATGCGTAAAAATATAATTCTGTGATTGCCATTAAGAGAGTTTAATTTTTAAGATTATCAAAAAAGTGCTTAGCTAAGTTAACACCTGTTAAATCGTAATAAGTTTTCAAACCTGTGGGGCTTGTAACATTTATATCTCCAATAAGCTTACCTTGGATAAAGTCTATACCTGCAAAATAAATATTTTGTTTTTTTAATTCTGTAGCTACGATCTTACTTATCTTCATTTCGTGCTGACTAATCTCTATTTTTTTTGCGGATGCTCCTTTGCTCATATTAGAGAGTATGCTTCCTTTTTTTGGAAGCCTAGAGATAGCTCCTTTTATTTTCCCATTAATTATAAATACTCTTTTATCTCCCTTTGAAATCTGAGGAATAAACTTTTGAAACATTAAATGGTGATATTTTCTTATAAATTTATTTATTAATGATTTATTGAATTTAGTTATGAGTTTTACATCATTTCCACTGTAACTTTCGATAGGCTTCATAACTATTTTTTTATTACTTTTTAAAAAAGTTTTAATTTCATTCAAGTTTTCACTGATTAAAGTCTGAGGCATGTACTGAGTTAATCTTAGAGAAAAAAGTTTCTCAGGAACTTCCCTTAAAGCTTTTGGGTGATTGATAATTCTTACTTTTTTTGAGATATGCTCCAAAATAAATGTCGTATTAATATATTGCTGGTTAAATGGAGGCTCACTACGTATTAATATCAGTTTAGCTTGCAAAAGATTTAATACTGTTTTGTTGAGTACTTTAACTGGTTGTTTTGGATTATCTTCAAATTTTACCTTTGAACATAAGGCTGTCACTTTGCCGTTGATAAAACTTAGATCTTTAGGTTCGTAATAAAAGATTTGATAACTTCTTCTTTGAGCCTCTAAGCCTAAGAAAAAAGAGGTATCAGTTTTAATATTTATTTTCTTTAAACTAGAACCCTGAATAATTAAAATTTTCTTTTTCATTTTTAAAAAAATCTAAGTTGTTAGTCTTCTTGTATTGATCCAATAAAAGTTGTGCTCTATTCTTTTTATTTTTAATTACATTTTCAACATGTTTTAAATAAACCGTTTCATCATTTCCTTTAGAATTTACCTGCTTTCTTTCTACTAAACCTCTTTTAGCAATATCGAAAAATATATTTCCCCACTCATGTAATTTTTTTCCTTCAAGTTCTGTTTCGAGACCTTTTTTAGGAGACTCTAAATATGCATTCATTACATTTTCTTTTTTCCATTTCATTGCGATCTCGAAAGCTTCATCAAGCCCTTTATAAAATATCCCTGTAAAAAAAGCTGGACCATCGCATAGACATTCCCAATCGCAAGCATCTAAAGATCTTACTTCAATAAATTGTTTTAATCTTACTTCTGTAAATATAGTAGCAAGATGAGTTTCAAAATCTTGTAGGCTCGCCTCATCTTTAAGATTTGAAAAGTTACCTAAAATAAAATCTTTGAAAGGTTGCCCATTAGGTTCAATATAATTTTTTTCTCTTATTGCAAATAAAATTGGATACTCAATGACATGGTCAAAATATTTTTCAAAGTTTACTTTTTCAAAAGCTATAGGCATTATTCCTCCTCGAGAAGTATTTTGCCAAACTTTATTTCTATATGAGTAATAACCAACCGGTTTACCTGACTCGAAAGGTGAATTTGAATACAAGGCAATTGTTAGAGGTGTTAAATAATTTCCTAATCTAAAAATTTTTTCAAAGTTTTCTTCTGAAGTGTAATCATAATTAATTTGTATGCCGCAAGTTCTATACATCATTTCCAAACTCTGCTTACCTCCCTTAGGCATTTCTTTGGTCATTATTTTATATCTGCTTTTTGGACTCTGCGGGATATCTGATAAATTATTAAAAGGATCAAAACCAATTGATACAGTATTAATATTTAATCCTTTGCTTGCAGTTTCTATTTCTTTTAAAAATTTTGAGCTCTCGCTACAAACTTGGTGAATATTTTCTAGCGGTGCACCAGACAATTCGCACTGTAATCCTGGCTCTGTAGTAATTTGTTGATTATCTCTTTGCATGCCAATAATATTTTCTTTTTCATATAGAGGTTCCCAGCCATTAACTTTTAAATTTTCAAAAAGTTTTTTTAAAGTCTCATAAGAAATTCTTTTCTTATTTTCTCCTTCAAACAAAAACCTTTCATGCTCGACACCTATCTTAAGGTTATTTTGGCTTTTAATTCCTTTAGAAAAATACTCTATGAATTGAGATTTATTTTTTATGTCCATGCTTTAAAAACAGTTCTTACTGCTAAAGCCTACTACCATATTTTTAGGGTTAATCTCAAATTTTCTCTCACATTTAATCTTATATTTCTCAGTTATATAGACATAGTTCCTGTTTCTAGTTTTTAAAAACTCTACTTTGTCTGGCTGTCCAAAAAAACTTTTAAGATCACTCTCTGGTTTGTTTAACCATTTGCTTAATTCCTTTTTTTCTTGCTCTGTAGTTTCATCTATTTTTGTTGATACAGTTTGGCAAGCACTGAGAAAAAGTGTGAAAAAAATAAGCAAAAATAATTTTTTTAATTTCATTTTGAGTCGTTATTTTATACCTAAAACTTATAAACAGAAATATTGAGTATAGGTTGTAAAATTTCTGAAAATTCCAAATTAATTAAGATTTTAAAATAGATATAGAGTATTCAGCATCAACGGGAGGTCTTTCGATGTTAAATAAATATTTTGAGTATAGAAAACACAAAACTAATTTTAGAACTGAAGTAATTGCTGGCGTAACGACGTTTCTTACGATGGCATATATTATGTTCTTAAATCCTTTTATTCTTTCTGGTGAATTTGCTGGAACAGAAAAAGGTTTTTTTGATTTTGGAGCAGTATTTACTGCAACAATTTTAGCAACCGCCTTGGCATGTTTTATCATGGCTTTCCATGGAAAAACTTGGCCAGTTGGTTTAGCGCCAGGAATGGGTATCAACGCCTTTGTTGCGTATGGTGTAGTTGCTGGACAAGGTTATACACCTCAAGCAGCCTTAGGAGCTGTACTTGTGGCTGGTGTAATCTTCTTGGCAATATCACTAACACCAATTAGAGCTTGGCTAATCAATTCAATTCCAAAAAGTTTAAAACTTGGAATTGGTGCAGGTATCGGATTGTTTTTAGCAATCATTGGTTTAGAGATTATGGGAGTAGTAGGTGATCACCCTGTGACTTTAGTTACATTAGGTGACATTAAAAATCCTTTAGTACTTCTAGCGTGTGCAACTTTCGTGTTCATGATCGTTTTAGAGAAAATGAAAGTTAGAGGAAATATTATAATTGGTATTTTACTCTTTAGTATTATCGCATGGGTATCTGGTTTAGCTAAGTTTAATGGAGTAGTAGGATCAATTCCTCCAATGACTTACTTGTTTGAGTTTGATCTTAAAGCTGCATTCTCAGCTGGTATGGCTTCAATTATTTTTACTTTATTATTTATCGACTTTTTCGATACAACAGGAACGCTTACATCTGTTGCTAACGTTGCAGGTAAAGTTGATAGAAAAGGTAAAGTTCAAGATATTGACAAAGCAATGTTATCGGACAGTGTTGGAACAGTAGCTGGTGCTATGATGGGTACAACAACTGTAACAAGTTATGTTGAGTCTGGAGCTGGTGTAAAAGCAGGTGGAAGAACAGGAATGACTTCATTAGTCATTGGTGTTTTATTCTTAGCTTGTTTATTTTTTGCACCTTTAGCAACTAGTTTGCCAAAAGAAATAGATGGAGCAGCTTTACTTTATGTTTCAATTTTATTCGTAAGAAATATTACGGACATAGAGTGGAATGATATAGCAGAGTCAGGTCCTGCTGTACTTGCAATGATAGTAATGCCACTCACGTATTCTATTTCTAACGGTATTGCTTTAGCTTTCATTGCTTATGCATTAATAAGAATTTTTACTGGTAAGTTTGGTAAAACTTCACCTGCAATTTGGGTTATTGCAGTAGCTAGTGTTTTAAGCTTTTACGTAGCTTAATGATTTTAGGGCCGGTTCACGCTGGCCCTTTAGCTTCCTTGATGTTTTTTAATTAAATCTTCTACACGAATTTCTTCGTAATGTTCAAAAGGCTGAACTATCCACGGATTGCTATCTAGTTTTTGAGCGCAAAAATCTGGTTCAAAAGTTGAGTCTTTTTTCTTCCAAAGAACAGCTGTTTTAATTTCCTTTATATTTCCTTTTAGTGCTGGGTATTTCTTTAACCAATCAATACTTTTATTTAGCGTTACACCCGTGTCTGATAAATCATCACAAAGAAGTATGTTTCCCTTCATTTCTTGAACAGTTGAGCTCATTTCTCTAGAAAAAACTAATTCACCTTGTTGGTCTTCTGTACCTTCGCCAGAATAAGACTCTACAGCTAGATAAGCACATTTAAGTTTAAATACTCTGCTTAATACATCTATAATGGGAGCTCCTCCTCTCATTATTCCAATAAGCATGTCAGGTTTAAATCCGCTTTGATGAATTTGTATTGCTAATTTTTCTACGATTAGATTATACTCTTTCCAATCAATGATAAGTTTATCTGCCATGAAAAAAGTTAATTTATTTTGTAGGAGTTGTAAATGAAAGGTTATGTAGTTTGTGTTTATAAAAGTATTACAAATGAGGGTAAACTTAAAGAATACGCTGTGAAAGCTAGAGCCGCAGTTGAAAAATATAAAGGTAAGTTTCTAATCAGAGGTGGAAAAACAACAACCAATGAGGGTGAGACGTCACCTAGAACAGTTGTAATAGAATTTCCATCATATGAAGAAGCTAATTTATTCTACAATTCAAAAGAATATCAAGAAGCCCACGATATCTTAAAAGGACATGCAGTCAGACACCACCAAACGGTAGAAGGTGCTTAATACTGTATTGGCTCGTTATCTATTGATCTCCACAGATACCAAGTGGCCACCGAGCAATAAGGTGTAAATTTTTTATATAATTTATCTAAGAAGCTTTTAGGCGGAAAATATTTTTTATTATAATTATTTGAGACAGCTCTTAATAGGCCTATATCCTGTAAAGGCCATATATTAGATCTGTTAAAAGTAAATAAGAGTATCATTTCAGCAGACCATCTCCCTATTTGTCTTAAATTAGAAAGATATTCAATTGCTTCTTCGTCTGTCATATTTTTAATCAAACTCGGTTTAAAACTTTTGTCTAGAATTCTTTTAGCTAAATCTTTTATACCCTTAACTTTTTGTTTGCTTAAGCCACAGCTCTTTAAACTATTAAAAGACAATTTATTTACTGTTCTCGCATTAATTTTATTTTTACATTTTTTTTTAAATTTTAAAAAAACAGAATTAGCAGCAGCTACACTTATTTGCTGGCCTATTATGCTTTTACAAAGTGAGAAAAAAACATCGTTTCGTGTGATTAAATTTCCATCTTTATAGTTATTGATTAATTTTTTCATAACCTTGTCTTTTCTTGATAAAATTTTTTTGGCTTTAGTCCAGTAATGTGGGGGTTTACCCTTAGTGTAGAAATTGCTCATGTTCTAGGTGCAACGATTTGCTTTTTCAATTTATTTTCTCTCATGAAAATTATTAATGAGCTGATTATGACTAGCGCTGCTCCAAGTAGTGTTAAAATTTTTGGAACTTCACTCCATATAAAATAACCAAATAAAATAGCAAAGACTAAACTTAGATATTTAATTGGAGTTACTAATGATGCCTCTGCTAATCTATAACTTTGAGTTAACAATAAATTTGCTACACTGCCACACAACCCTAGAACAAAAAATAATGCAAAATCTATTGGTGTTGGCATAACCCAATCACTAAAGAAAACTGTACATAAGCCTAAAGCAGCACATAGAAACGTAAAATAAAATGCTATTGTATAATTAGCTTCTGTTTTGGATAAAGACCTTACACTTATAGCTACACAAGCAAAAAATATACAAAATACAATCGGGGTAATGTAGTAATAATTCAAATCAGTAAAAGCTGGTTGAACAATTAGTAGCATCCCTAAAAAGCCGAGGAACACAGCTGACCACCTTCTTATTCCCACCTTTTCAGAAAGAAAAATAATTGATGCAATTGTTACGAAAATTGGTCCACCAAAAGTAAGTGATACGACATCTGCTAATGGCAATTCTCTTAATCCAAAAAATAAAGCAATAATTGCTAAGGCACCGCAGATAGCCCTGAATGCATGCAGGCCTGGTCTATTAGTTTTATAAAATGTAAATATTTTTTCCTTAGGAATAATAAAGATAATAGGAATAAACCCTATAAAAAATCTTAAGAAGAGAACTTGCCCAATTGGATAATAATCTAACCACTTCACACAAATATCCATTATGGAGAAGCAAATAACGCTTCCAACCATGTACAATACGCCTATTTGATTTTGTGATAACAATTTACTATCCTTTCAATAACTTATTATACTAATTAACTTATGCAGAAATGTACACTCGCTCTTGGATGTTTTTGGAAACCTGAGGAAAACTTTAAAAATAAACCTGGCATTATTCAAACTGAAGTTGGTTACGCTGGTGGTCATAATCCGAAAGTAACTTATGAAGAAGTTTGCACAGGAAATTCAGGTCATGCAGAAGTTGTACAATTAACATTCGATGAAAAAGTCATCTCTTATAGAAAAATTTTAGATTTATTTTTTAAAATGCATGATCCAACACAAAAAGACATGCAATACCCCGATGTTGGTACACAATATAGAAGTGAAATATTTTATGAAAACGAAACACAAAAAAAGGAAGCTTTAGAAGTTTTTGACGAGTATAACAAAAAACATGATGGAAAAGTTCAAACAAATATTTCAGAAATAAAAAACTACTGTAAAGCAGAAGAATATCATCAAAAATACATTGAAAAAAATAGATAATGAAACAACTAGTTACAACTGACTGGTTAAATGAAAATTTAGACCATGTTAAAATTTTAGATGCAAGCTGGCATTTACCAAATACTAATAGAGATGCTTTAAAAGAGTATCAAGAAAACCACATCAAGAATGCAATATTTTTTGATTTAGATAAAAATTCTGACCAGAGTTCAAAATTACCCCACATGTTGAGTAAAAAAAATGATTGGGAAAAAAATGTTTCTGAACTTGGTATTAATAATAGTGACCACGTTATAGTTTATGATAATTCAGATGTCATAAGCTCCTGTAGAGTTTGGTATAATTTTTTATATTTTGGCCATGATCCTAGTTTAGTATCAGTATTAGATGGAGGCTTTAAAAAGTGGTCTGATGAGAAAAGACCAGTTGATAAAAATTTAGTCAAATTTTTAACTACCAATTACACAGCAAATGAAAATAAAAACATGGTAATCGATAAAAATATAGTTAACGAAAATATTATTAAAAAAAAGTTTCAGTTAATTGATGCTAGAGGCAAACAAAGATTTCTAGGTTTACAGCCAGAACCAAGAGCTGAGCTTAGAAGTGGAAATATTAGTGGATCTATAAATTTACCATTTACAGAATTAATTAATTCTGAGAATAAAACATTCAAAAACAAAGATGATCTGACTAAGGTTTTTACAGATAATAATATATCTTTAGAAAAAGAGATGGCTTTTACGTGCGGTTCAGGTGTAACGGCTTGTATTTTAGGCCTAGCTAATTCTATTATAAGTGGTAAAAAACCAATGATCTATGACGGGTCATGGGCAGAATACGGACTTAAAGAATAATGAAAATTACATCAACTAAATTAAAAGTTTTTTTAATAATATTTTTTATAATAGTTTTTGCAGTTATTGCAGCTAGATATTTTATAGGTTTACACTTCAAAAAGAAATTTAGTGTAAGACCTGCGCCAGGGGTAATTACAACTGTGGTTGAAAAATCTCTTTTTTATAACAGTATTGAAACATTCGGTACTGCGATTGCCCAAAATTCTAAAACTTATCGTATTACCAGAACTAATATTGATGGTGAATTGAATGTTGATAATAGATTTGTAAAAAAAGATGAAGTAATTACAAAACTTTTAGATGGAACGGAAATTAAAGCTGACTTTGAAGGTAAACTTGGAACTAGAGAAATAGCTCAAGGAGTGCTTGGTTCAAACAGTTTGATAATTACATTAGATGATCTAAAAAAAATTGTAATAGATATAAAAGTTCCAGAAAATTATGTAAGCGTTCTTAAACCAGGATTAAAAACGGAGATAACAAACTCAGCCTTTGAAAAAGTTTTTGAGGGAAAGGTTGAGTCTGTGAGTTCAAGAATAGACCCTTCTACAAGATCTATTCTGGCAAGAATATTAGTTGATAACTCAGAATTTAAAATTATCCCAGGTCAATTAATGACGGTTAAAGTAATTTATAATGAGACAGATCAAATAGGTATTCCGGAAAGCGCTGTTACTATTCAGGGCGATACTGCATTTGTTTTTATTGTTAACAATGACACTGCAGAACAAAAGAATATAAAAATTGGAAAACGAAATTTTGGGAAAGTTTCTGTTCTATCAGGTTTATCTGAAGGAGATGTAGTTATAAGCGAAGGTGTTTCTAAAGTTAGGAATAAAGCTAAAATAAAAGTAATAAATCCAAAATAATATGTTTCTTACAGATTTATCAATTAAAAGACCGGTAGTGGCTTCTGTAATGAGTTTAGTGCTTGTTATATTTGGCCTAGTTACTTTTCAAGAAATTCCTACAGATGAACTTCCAGACGTTCAACCACCAGTAGTTACTATTCAAACTGAGTACAGAGGAGCTTCTGCAGAAATTGTTGATACGCAAATTACTCAAAAATTAGAAGATTTTGTTGGAGGAACTCCAGGACTTGAAACTATAGATTCTTTTAGTGAAGATGAAAGTTCAAGAATTACTCTTACATTTGATACTGGTCTCGACTTAGATGATGTAGCAAATGACGTAAGAAGTTCTGTAGCACGAGTTCTTGATAATTTGCCAGACGGGGCTGAACAACCAGAAATTTATAAACAAAGTGCAGGAATGAGAACTACAATGTGGTTGTCATTTAATTCTGAAACAATGACAGACTTAGAACTAACTGATTATGCAGATAGATATTTAACAGATAATTTTTCAACTGTTGAAGGCGTAGGTAGAGTTAGATTGGGTGGTCAAAGAGAATTATCATTAAGAGTTTGGTTAGATCCTATAGCACTTGCTGCACGAGATATAACAACTCAAGAAGTTGAAAATGCATTAAGAAAAGAAAACGTAGAATTTCCTGCAGGTAGAATAGAATCTAAAGATATCGATCTAACAATAAAGTTAGATAAAGCTTATAAGGATTTAGATAATTATAAAAAACTTCCTTTAAAAAGAGCAAACGATGGTTCTATAATCACTTTATCTGATGTTGCTCGTGTAGAATTAGGAGCCGAGTCCACTCGAACTTTGTTTAAGGGAAATGGAAAACAAGTAGTAGGAATTGGAATTTACCAACAGTCAGATGCAAACACCATTGCTGTAGCAAATGGTGTGAAAGACAAAATTGAAGAAATAAAACCTACACTTCCACCTGGAACCACTTTAGAAGTTTCTTTTGATCGGAGCAATTACATCAAAGCTGCAATAAGTGAAGTATATAAAACATTAATTATTGCACTAATACTTGTTACAATAATTATTTATCTGTTCCTTGGAAATTTAAGAGCTCTAATAGTTCCGTTAATAGCTTTACCTGTTTCTTTAATTTCTACATTTCTATCAATCTATATTTTTGATTTCTCTATTAACCTCTTTACTTTAATGGCGTTAGTACTTGCCATTGGTATCGTCGTAGATGATGCGATTGTGATGTTAGAAAATATAGTAAGACGTATTGAGCTTGGTGATACGCCTTTAGTTGCTGCCTATAAAGGTGCAAAACAAGTATCTTTTGCAATTATCGCAACCACTGTTGTCTTGGTGGCTGTATTTGTTCCTTTAGTTTTTATCAAAGGTATAACAGGCGTACTATTTACTCAAACCGCAATTACATTGGCTTCAGCTGTCGTTATCTCAAGTTTTGTCGCCTTATCATTAAGTCCAATGCTTGGAAGCAAGTTCTTAAATAAGAAGATGAACAAATCAAAAATTGTTTTGAAATTTGAAAGCTTCTTAAAAAATCTTACTCAAATATATAAACAATCCTTAATTGGATGGATAAATAAGAAAAAAATTATTATTTCTTTTTTAGCAGGTACATTAGCTTTAACTTTATTCTTTTTTAATTTTGCGCCAAAAGAACTAATTGCGCCTGAAGACAGAGGTGCTTTTTTTGTGATTGTTAAAGCTCCACAAGGGTCCGGATTTAATTTTACTAAAGATAGAGCTGAAGATATTGAAAGTTTGCTGCTACCTAAAGTTGGTAAAGGAGAATACAGAAAATTAATTATGCGAGTTCCTGGTTTTGGAAAATCAGCAAAACAAGTTAATAGTGGTTTTATAATTGTGCTACTAGAGCCATGGGCAAAAAGAGATCGTCATGGTGTTAAGATTATGAGAGAGTCATTTAGAGAAATTTCAAAAGTACCTGGAGTACTTGCCTTTCCAATTATGCCACAAGGTATAAGAACTGGTGGTGTGGAGAGCCCTGTTCAATTTGTAATTTTAGGAAATACCTATGATCAATTAATTGAATGGAAAGATATCATAAAAAGAGAAGCGAGAAAAAATCCTGGGTTAACATCAATACAAGATGATTTTGATCTAAATAAGCCTCAACTTAATGTTCAAATAGATCAAAAGAAAGCTGCTGATTTAGGCGTATCCACTGAAGAGATTGGAAGAACTATTGAAACAATATTTGGATCAAAAAGAGTTACTAATTTCACTAGAGATGGAAAAGAATATTCAATTATTTTACAAGGTGATATCAAAGATAGACAAGAACCTGAGAGTATAAGTAAAGTTTTTGTTAGATCTAAAAACAATGGGAAATTGGTTTCAGTCTCTAATTTAGTTCAATATGATGAAAAAGGTCAGTCACCGTTTTTAGCAAGATATAATAGACAAAAAGCTGTAACAATTTCTGCAAGACTTGTTGGAGATTATTCGCTTGATGAAGCATTAAAATTTTTAGTTAATGTAGTTGAAGAAAACACTCCTCAAGCAAAAATTGCTTACAAAGGAGAAAGTGAGGAATATAAAAAAACTAATACAGAACTTTACGTAATCTTTGCTTTAGCCTTAATCACTGCTTATCTAGCTATGTGTGCTCAATTTGAAAGTTGGAGACATCCTTTAACTATTATGTTGACGGTGCCTATGGCTATCTTAGGAGGACTATTAGGCTTACTCGTTGTTGGTTCATCACTTAATGTTTATAGCCAGATAGCATTAATTATTTTAATTGGCTTGTCAGCGAAGAATGGAATTCTAATTGTTGAGTTTGCAAACCAACTTAGAAAAGAAGGAAAGAATTTAGAAACTTCAATTATTGAAGCCGCAACTATAAGATTAAGACCTATCTTAATGACAAGTCTTTCAACAATATTCGGTGTCTTGCCTTTAATTTTAGGATCCGGTCCTGGCGCAGCAAGCAGATTAACAGTTGGAATAACAATATTTGGTGGAATGTTATTTTCAACATTTTTTACTCTTTATGTAATACCTACAATTTATTCAATCATTGGTAAAAATACTCAAAGGATAGATGCTGTTGAGATTGAATTAAATAAACAACTTAAAAAATAATATACTTATTTTTATCTAAATTTTTCTTACAAAGAGTTAATTGTTTTCTATATTTGTTGGCCATATCTTTAACTGACTTTGCATAAATAATTGCTTTTTTGTCTTTTGAATAATTTTTATAATCTCCCCAACCTTTGTAATAGGCAAGATACTGTCTATACGCATCCTTTTTTGAAATTCTTAAAATTTCATTTGTTTTATAAATATACCAACCTATAAAATCTACTGAGTCCTTAAACCTAGCGCGCGTTGCTAAAGGACTATTTGTTTCCCTCTTATATTGTTCCCATGTCCCTTTAACCGCTTGAGAATATCCAAAAGAAGATGACGGTCTCTTAAACGGTATTACTTTAAATAGTTTAGTTCTTGGAGGTTTTGCGAGCCAATTAAAATCACTTTCTTTTTTAACAAAAGCTAACTGAAGATGTATAGGCGCCCCCCATCTTTCATAAGAGGCTTTTGCGTGCTTGTACCAAAGATATCTTTCTTCAAATATAGCGCAACTATTTTGAGTATTTTTAGGAATAGATGAGCAAGCTGAGAGAATAAAAAAAATAATAAAAAGTATAATTTTTTTAAAGTGAATCACTTTTAAAGTTATACTAAAATTTAATTAAGCTTTCTCCATTTTTCTGGTCTTATAAATTTGCCTTGCCAAATACCTAACTTATTTTCTCTCGCATAATTTTCATCTCTTACATAATCTTTAGAATATCTTTTATAAGCTACAGCATATCCTCGTCTTACCATCCATTTATTAAGATTAATTTTTTCTTTATAGCAAGTAGCTAAATATCTTTTATACCTATCTTTAGAAGTTGAGATACAATTAATTTCTGTATTATTAATTTTTTCAATTAGTTTATTTTTTGAAACTACTCCACAAGAATAGTCTTTGGTGAAGTTAAAACCAATATATGCTGAAATTTTAAGAAAATTTTTTTTACATTGTTGTTTAATTTCTGGGGCATCAATACCTTCTAGTCGTATTTTTTTTGAATTGATATGAACTGTATCTCCATCAATTATTTTGGCTAAACCTTTAATTTCCTCTGCATTCGCAATTTGAAAAAGGTAAGACATTAAAATAACTTTTAAGATAAATTTGGCCATTTTAATATTTTTTGAAGTATCAAAATTATAATTACACCCAAAACATTAGCTATTAAATCATAAGTTTCAAAAGCTCTATTGGGAACTACGGTGTGAAGTAATTCTAGAATAATAGAAAGTATTATTAAAGTTTTAAAATTATTAAGAATATTTTTTGTTCTAGATCTAAGTATCAAAGCTAATAATGTAATGTAGCTAAAGAAGATAAGGTGATTAATTGATGTCCCAATAGGATTAGGTATTAAATCTGGTTGTTGCCCTAAATTTCCATACAGGAAATATCCAATTAAACTCCCAGGAAATAAATATAAAATTATTAAGATGACTAATGAAAAATAATATAAATATTCTAAAGGTTTAAATATAATATTTTTCATTATCTAGTTAATATAGTACATAATATCTATTTTAACTATTATGACTAAACTAATTCTTACAAGACATGGTCAAAGCATTTGGAACGCAGAGAATAGATTCACTGGATGGGTAGATGTGGATCTTTCTGATAAGGGAATTGATGAAGCTGAAAAATCAGGTCAGATCATAAAAGATCTAAATATCTCAATTGATATCTCTTATACATCTTATCTTAAAAGGGCTATTAAAACTCTTACAACAATCTTAAAAAAGAATAACTTAGAACTCAAATTTAATACTGCTTGGCAATTGAACGAAAGACATTATGGTTCGCTAACCGGATTAAATAAGGAAGAAACAAAGAACAAAATTGGTGAAGAACAATTTAAGAAATATAGAAGATCTTGGGATATATCTCCACCAGCAATGGAAGAAAAAAGCGAGTATCAAAACTTATTTAGTCCTTTAAATGCTAGCATCCCTGTTGGCATGGTTCCATTTACCGAGTCTCTAAAAGATACATACGATAGAGTTGTTCCATTTTATGAAAAAGAAATTAAAGAAAATCTTCAAAAAAATAAAAACATTTTAATATCAGCACATGGAAATTCTTTAAGAGCATTATGCAAATATTTATTCAATATTTCAGATACTAAAATAAATGAACTCGAGATTCCAACTGGTAATCCTTTGGTGATTGAATTTGGTGATAATTTGGAAATAGAAAAATATTATTACCTAGATAAAGATAGAGCTAAAGAAATAATTTTTAATCAGTAATTTTGATATTTGAAATTTTTAAATACATTTCATGTGTATTTAAATGATAGAACTTTAAATTACTTTCTATTCCATACAACTCTTTGTTAGCTATTAAATCATTCCATATTTTATTCATTGAAAATACTTTTGAGTTTTCAGAGGTCAAAAAGTTCCTCTTTATAATTTGAAGACCTGTAAATATAAAATCATTTTTTTCGTCTCTTGTGATTTGATTGTTGGTTAAATTAAAATCACCTTTAAAAGATCCATCAAAAGAAAGCTTTTTGTTAACCAACAATAACGTTGGTTTTTTATTTTTAAAATAACTGTCTTCAAGTCTTTTAACTTCCTCGATATACCTATCACTCCAGAGAGTATCAGGGTTTATTACATAAAAAGGATTATCACCAAAATGTTTGGTTGCTTCGAGAATTCCTCCACCTGTATCTAACAAAGCATCTGTTTCTTTTGAAATACTAACTTCTACTTTAAATTTTTTTTCTCTGATGAATTTTTCAATTTGTTCAGGTAAATGATGAACATTAATACTGATTTCTTCTACGCCTGACTTTATTAGTAAGTTTATTGCCCTTTCCAATAAACTTATCTTATTAATTTCTAAAAGAGGCTTTGGTGTTTTTAAAGTCAGCGGCTGCATTCTTTTTCCTAAACCAGCAGCTAATACCATTCCATGTTTCATTATTATATTTTCTTTAAATTTTTTAATTTATTTATTGGTAAAATTTTATTAATCAAAATATAAAAATCGTTAAAAACTGAATTCTTAAGTCTTCGATTAATTAAAGACCATGTATAAGGCAAATATTTTAGATAATTAGATTTTCTATCTCGTTTATGTAATCTGACAAAAATACCTAGGATCTTCAGATTTCTTTGTACTGAGAGAATATCAAAATCATTTTTTAAGTTATGAATGTTTTCTTTTTTTAATTTTGAAGATTTATAATAATAATTAAATAACTTATCTTGCAAAATAGGAGGTAATTTAATTCTTACATCATCTATTAAAGATGCAACATCATAAAGCGGATTTCCGATTAAAGCATCTTGGCTATCTATAACTCCTAATTTTTTTTTGTAATACATAATGTTAGATACATGAAAATCTCTGTGTACAAAGGTATCATTTCTAAATTTTAATTTTTTGTAAATATTATTTAACTCAGCTCTTAAAGTTTTTTTTATTTTACTTACATTCTTTTTTTTCATTGTATATTTCAAATACCAATCAAAAAATAAATCGGACTCCTTATGTAAATTTGAAAGAGAATATTTCATGATTTTAACTTTGTTTTTACCTAACTTATATTGAGGCTTAGTTTTAATTTTTTGAATTTTAATTAATAAGTTAATTAATGATTTATAGTCTGATAATTTATTTTTTTTTCTTACTACATGATCATAAAACGATTTTTCACCTAAATCAGAGATTTCAATCATATTATTTTTAATATGATTGCTTAATAGTTTTGGTGCGTTAATCTTATGTGAATTAAGGATATTATTTACAACAGTATAGACAATTAGATTTTTGTATTTATCTTTTTTTGCATTCACTATAATTGAGGAACTATTATTCTTTTTAAGTCTGTAAAATTCTCTAAATGAAGCATCTCCTGAAATTTTTTTTAATTTATATTTCATTCTTAAAATTTTCCCATTTTCCTTGTCCTTTAAATTCTATTTCTCTCTCATTTTCTTTATCACCATATCTTAAATGTACTTCTAATTTGTCTTGAAGAGGTGTTTTTATTAGGTCAGGCCATTCTACTATTTTTACAGCGTCTAACTCTTCAGAGAAAATTCCTAAATGTTTTAATTCTTTTGTCTCTTTAATTCGGTAAAGATCGTAATGCATAATTTTGAAATCATTTATTTCATACTCATATAATAAGTTAAATGTTGGGCTTAAAACTTCAGTTAAACTTAGTCCTTTTTGTTTTTGTAGATTATTGATCAAATATCTTGTCAGCGTAGTTTTTCCTACACCTATTTCGCCAATTAAAAATAAGCAATCTTTCTTATCTAATTTTTTTAAAATTATTTCTGATATTTTGTTGAGATGATCTAAAGATTTTACAATCATTAGCTACTAACTAGTAGCGATAAGTATCTGGTTTAAATGGTCCTGATGGTTTAACGCTAATATAATCGGCTTGATCTTTTGACATTTTAGTTAATTTAGCACCAACTTTTTCTAAATGTAACATCGCAACCTTTTCATCTAAATGTTTTGGTAAAACATAAACTTTCTTTTCATATTTATCAGAATTATTCCAAAGCTCTATTTGAGCAATAACTTGGTTGGTAAATGATGCACTCATAACAAAACTTGGGTGTCCTGTTGCACATCCTAAGTTTACTAATCTGCCTTCAGCCAATAAAATAATTCTTTTTTTACTTGGAAGTTCTATTTCATGAACTTGTGGTTTTATTTCATCCCATTTATAATTTTTTAAAGCTTCAACTTGAATTTCATTATCAAAGTGACCAATGTTACAAAGTATAGCCCGATCTTTCATGTTTCTCATGTGGTCTGCAGTTACAATATCTTTATTTCCAGTCGCTGTTACTACGATGTCAGCATCTTTAATTGCATCGTCCATTAAAACAACTTCATAACCTTCCATAGCCGCTTGTAAGGCACAAATCGGGTCGGTCTCTGTAACCATAACTCTTGCTCCGGCTTGTCTTAGTGAAGCAGCACTTCCTTTTCCTACATCACCAAATCCAGCAACTATTGCAACTTTACCTGACATCATAACGTCAGTGGCTCTTTTAATACCATCAACTAAACTCTCTCTGCATCCATACAAATTATCAAACTTTGATTTTGTAACCGAGTCGTTTACATTAATAGCAGGTATAAGTAATTCATTATTAGCTTCCATTTTTTTAAGAGCTAAAACACCTGTTGTCGTTTCCTCTGATACTCCTTTGATACCCTTTAATAAATCTTTATAATCTTTGTGCATTAATGCTGTAAGATCGCCACCATCATCTAAAATCATGTTAGGTATCCAATTTTTTTTACCTTCGATAGTTTGTTTAACGCACCACCAATATTCTTCTTCGGTTTCACCTTTCCATGCAAACACAGGTATACCAGCCTTCGCTATTGCTGCCGCTGCATGATCCTGAGTTGAAAAAATATTACATGAAGACCACCTAACTTCAGCACCAAGTTCAACTAAGGTTTCAATTAATACTGCTGTTTGTATTGTCATGTGCAAGCATCCTAAAATTCTAGCACCTTTAAGTGGATGCTTCCCTTTATATTCTTTTCTTAATGCCATTAATCCTGGCATTTCAGTTTCTGCTAGAGAAATTTCTTTTCTTCCAAAATCTGCTTGGGAGATATCTTTTACTTTGTAATCTTCAGCCATATTGCGGTTGTTATTATCAACTATAGTATTTCTAAGCAAGAATTAATGTCATGATAATTTGGGAAGCAAAACCTCTACTTGAGCGCCCCTATTATTTAGTCTATTTGAAGCTGCCACTGTTCCTTTGTGCAATTGGACTATATTTTTTACAATATTTAATCCTAGACCAGAATGTTTTCCAAAGCTTTTTGGTCTATTACTGTAAAAACGCTTAAAGATTTTTTGTGGTGATGTTTCACTAAACCCAGGTCCTTCATCTCTTACGCTCATTAATATATTTGTTGATGTTTCTTCAAGACCAATTTCAATTTTCTGATTATCTTGACTAAAGGAAATAGAATTATCGAGCAAGTTTGCAATAACTTGTTCTAGTCGGTTGCTTATACCAAATACATAATGACCATTTTTTGTTTTAATTTTATCCTTAAAAACTATTTCAATCTTTTTATTTTGATTAACTAGATCTTGATTAAAATCCTCAACAACATCGTTGATAATTTCGGCTAAATTTATTTTACCCATTTTTTCTCTAGATAAAGAAGCTTCATCTTTTAACATCTGAGTGTAGTCAGTTATTAGCCTTTCTATTCTTTCTGCATCGTGGTTAATTATTTTAAGTAATTTTTCACCTTCATTTTTTTCAGTTGTTTTATCTAAAAGTTCTGAGGCACTTTTCAAAGAAGCAAGTGGATTTCTTATTTCGTGTGCTAAGTCATTGGAAAAAGTTTCAGCTCTATTAGTTCGCTGTTGTAATTCTTTTGTCATTTCATCAATAGACTGGGTAAGTTTTCCAATCTCATCATCTCTAACAAAAACTTTGTTAATATCTATTGTATGATTAGATTTTTTTTTAATACCATCACTAAACTTTACTAAAAGACCGATGGGTTTTAAAATGTACTTATTTAAAAAAAGTGAAAAAATTAAAATTACAATTGCTACAGCAATCATTGTTCTAACAATAAATGCTTTTCTCTCTTTTACAGCAGTTATAATATCATTAGCTTGTTCTGAGACTACAATATATCCAATCTCATTATTCTGAAATTTAATTATACTAAGCGTACTAACAAAAAAATTATTTTTTTCATCCTCTGTTAGTGTCATTATTTCATCGTTATATTTATTTTTTATAATATCTTTAATTTCATCTTTCTCTTCTTCCTCTAGCCTCTCTTCTATTTCCGGAGTAATTGTTTCACTGCCTAATGTTTCTTCAAAAATAATATCTGATCCAGTAAATACACTTTGGTCTAAATCTAAAATATCTGTATCGCCGAGCAAGTTTCCTGATAAATCATAAAACTGAACACGATCTAAACTTTGAAATAAGAATCTTGTCGAAAGCAAAAAATCTCTTATCCCTTCTTTGGTATACTCTATATTAAGTCTTTCAAGATTATCCTTGGTGTTATTAATTACTACTTTATGATTGTTGGATCTTTCATTAACCAAAGTTGGCTGAATTGCCTCAAGATAAATAATTGTGAAAAGACCTAAAACAGAAAAAACTGTGAGATTAATTATTAAAAACTTCTTTAGAATAGAAGCTGATTTTTTTTGTTTCATTAGCTAACATTCCATCTATACCCACTTCCATATCTAGTTTCAATTGCAGAAAACTTTTCATCTACTTTTTTAAACTTTTTTCTTATTCTTTTAACGTGACTATCAATCGTTCTGTCTTCAATTTCAGTGTTTTCTTTATAAGCAATATCCATCAAATGTGCTCTTTCTTTTATTACACCTGGCCTTTTAGCTAACTCTTTAACGATTAAAAATTCTGTAGTAGTTAATTTGTCAGGTAAAGCTTTACCATTCCATTCGCATTCAAGCTGTGCAGGATCAAGTTTTAATTTGCCATGACTAATTATATTTTTTGTATCATCTACCGTAGTTGTTTTTTTTCTTAATTGAACTCTAATTCTTTCAATTAAAACTTTAGTTGAAAAACCTCCTGATTTTTTTACAAAATCATCTGCCCCAAGTTTTAAACCGAGTAATTCATCAACTTCATCATCTTTTGAAGTTAAAAAAATTATTGGTATCGACATTTTCTTTTTGAGTTTTTTAAGCAACTCTTCTCCATCCATTCTTGGCATTTTAATATCTAAAACTGCAAGATCTGGTGGATTTCTAGTTAATCCTATTAAAGCAGACTCTCCATCAATATAAGTTTGAACTTTGAATCCTTCTCTTTCCAAAGCAATACTAATACTGGTTAGAATATTTCTATCATCATCAACTAGTGCAATTGTTTGAGCCATAATTTTATTCTCTCAATTATATTGTCAAAATTTAGGCGTTTAATGGGCTTCACCCCAATTACTACCAGAATTAATACTAACTTCTAAAGGAATTGAAAACATATGATGATCTGAGCTTGAAACTGACGTCATGGCTTCTTTAACAATTTTTTTTACTTCGTTTTCATCTTTTTTCAAACATTCAAAAATTAATTCATCATGAATTTGTAAAAGCATTTTAGCTTTCTTTTTTTCCTCAAGAAGTTGATCAATTTTTATCATCGCTAATCTAATTATATCTGCAGCTGAACCTTGTATTGGAGCATTTATAGCAGCTCTTTCTTGAAAAGCTCTAACACTAAAATTTTTATCATTAATGCCTCTTAGATGAATTCTTCTACCAAAAATATTTGTTACATAACCTTGCTTTCTACATGTCTTGATCGTTGTGTTCATATAGTCTTTTATCTCAGGAAATTTTTTAAAATATGAATTTATAAAACTCAAAGCTTCTTCATTAGAAACTGAAATTTGTTTAGCTAGACCATATTGCGTTATCCCATAAATTATTCCAAAATTTATAGCCTTTGCTTTTCTTCTAAAATCCTCTGTTACTTTTGTAATAGGAACATCAAATACCTGGCTAGCTGTTAAAGAATGAATGTCTTGATTATTTTTAAAAGCTTTTTTTAACTCTTTTACATCCGCCATATCTGCAAGAATTCTCATTTCAATTTGGTTATAATCTGCTGAAATAAGAGTATTATTTTTATCTGCTACAAAAGCTTTTCTAATTTCTTTACCGTCTGTGGTTTTTATTGGAATATTTTGTAAATTAGGATCACTAGATGCAAGTCTTCCTGTATTAGTTGCAGCTAGTAAAAATGAGGTGTGAACTCTTTTTGTTTTTTTGCTTATATGATCCTGCAAAGCATCTGTATAAGTGCTTTTGAGCTTGGATACTTGTCTCCATTCTAGAATTAAATTTGGAAATTTATGACCTGTTAAAGCTAAATCTTCTAAAATTTTAGCACTAGTAGCTAAACTACCTTTTTTTGTTTTCTTTAATTTTGCTATTTTTAAATCGTTATAAATTATTTCACCTAACTGTTTTGGTGACCCTATGTTGAATTTTTTTCCTGAAATTTTATAAATGTCTTTCTCAATTTTTACTAATCTTTCTTCAAATTTTTTAGATAATTTTTTTAAATAAGCGTCATCTACTTTTATACCATTAGTCTCAAGCTTAGAGAGAATTTTTATCATTGGTTTTTCGAATACTTCATAGATTTTTTCTAACTTTTCCTCAGAAACTCTATCAGATAAAATCTCATATAATCTTAAAGTTACATCCGCATCCTCAGCTGCGTACTCTGTAGCTGATTTAAGATCAACTTCAGAAAAATTGAGTTGTTTTTTACCTGTGCCAACCAAATCTTTGTAAGAAATAGTTTTATGACTTAAATGTATTTCAGATAGAGTATCCATATTGTGACGGTTGTTACCCGCATCTAAAGTGTAAGAGAGTAACATTGTATCGTCTATTGGGCTTAATTCGACACCTTGGTTTTTAAAAATAATAAAATCATATTTTATATTCTGTCCAACTTTTTTTATACTTGGATCTTCTAAAATCTCTTTTAGCTTTTTTAATACAAGATCTTTTTTTAATGTCTTTCCATCTTTATGTTTAACTGGAATATAATAAGCTTCGTTGGGTGCATAACATACTGATATACCAACTAATTCAGCTTCTTGTGGATTTAATGATGTTGTTTCTGTATCAACTGCAATAACTGATTTTTCATTTAATTTTTTTATTAATTCGTCGAGCTGATCTTCTTTTAAAATAGTTTTATACGATTTTGTGTTTAATTTAGTATTACTTTTTATCTGATTTTTTTCTTTAAAATCTTTATTTCCAGGCTCACCATAAAAACTAATTGCTTGACTAAGCAACCTGTTAAATTCCATTTCTCTTAAAAATTCATAGAGTTTCTCCTTATTAATATCTTTAATAATAAAATCAGTTGCATCAGTTTTTAATGGAACATCGTTTTTTAAAGTTACTAATTGCTTACTAATCATAGCCTTATCTTTATTCGATAATAAAGTTTCTCTTCTTTTGTTTTGTTTTATTTCAGATGCTTTGTTGAGTAGATTTTCAAGAGTTTTATATTTATTAATAAGTTCTGACGCCGTTTTAATTCCTATGCCAGGGACACCTGGTACATTATCTGAACTGTCTCCAGCAAGTGATTGAACATCGATTACTTGATTTGGTTTTACTCCAAATTTTTCTAGAACTTCTTTTTCACCTATTACTTTACTTTTCATAGGATCAAATAGTCTTACTTTTTTTGAAACTAATTGCATTAAATCCTTATCAGAAGAAATTACTGTTACTGTAGCACCAGCTTCTGTGATTTTTTTTGCATATGTGGCAATTAAATCATCAGCTTCGTAATTTATAAGTTCAATAGAAGGTAAATTAAAAGCTTCAACCGATTTTCTGATATACTCAAATTGCGGCGCTAAATCATCGGGCGCTTCAGCTCTATTTGCTTTATACTCACTATAAATCTCATTTCGAAAATTTTTTCTAGCTGAATCAAATATTACTGCAAAATGAGTTGGTTTATTTTTTGAGTCATCCGATCTAGCATCTTCTAAAAGTTTAAAGAGCATAGAGCAAAAACCACTCACTGCTCCTGTTGGCAGTCCATCGCTTTTTCTAGATAAAGGTGGTAACGCGTAATAAGCTCTAAAAATATAACCTGAACCATCAATGAGGTAAAAATGATCTGTTTTTTTTATTGAACTCATATATACATACTACATTGAAATCTTAGCTAAGATTATAAAAACCATGTCAAAAAATGCATTAACTGTTGAAAATCTAACAAAAATTTATTCCAATTCAAAAACCAAAAAACAAAATAAAGCTCTAACCGATCTTACCTTTGAGGTGAAGCAAGGAGAAGTATTTGGTTTACTCGGTCCTAATGGGGCTGGTAAAACTACTTTTTTAAGTATTCTAGGAGGAACTGTAATTAAAACTTCAGGTCAGGTTAATGTTTGGGGTTTTGACCTAGATAAAAATCCTCGTCAAGTTAGAGCATCTTTAGGAATTGTTCCTCAAGAGGTGAACTTGGACGCTTTTTTTACTCCAAAAAAACTTCT
>ATTF01000002.1 GCA_000419545.1 Candidatus Pelagibacter ubique HIMB058 | reverse complement strand
TAATTTTTTTTGAAGGAATAAAAAATACCTGTGTGAATTTATTTCTTGAAAGTGAATCTAGTACTTTTTCTAACTCATTAATAGTTTTTGGTAAAAACCCATAAAATAAAAACTGGTCTTTAAATCCAGATACACTCATTGCTGCTGTTATTGATGATACGCCAGGTATTGGTGTTACTTTTATTCTGTTTATCAAGCACTCGTTTACTAATAGTCTGCCTGGGTCTGATAGAAGGGGCGTACCAGCATCTGAGATTAGAGACAAAATTTTGCCGTCATTAAAATATTTAATTATAGATGATATTTGTTTTTTCTCGTTAAACTTATGATAGGAAATCAGTTTTTTTTTAATTTTATAATGATTTAATAATTTAATAGATTGCCTTGTATCTTCACAAAGAATTATGTCAGATTTTTTTAAAACCTCCAGAGCTCTTAATGTGATATCTTCAAGATTACCAATAGGTGTTGAAACAATATATAAGTTTTTAGTAGTTACCTGCATTATGAAAAAAAAAATTTTAACTACATTTTTTTTATTAGTCCTTAACTTTAACCTATATGCTGATGAAAACAATAAATCTATTAGGATAGGTTTATTGGCACCTCTAACTGGCGCATATGGTGAGCTTGGTAATTCTTTACTATACTCACTTCAGCTTGCTCTCGAGGAAATAAATGATGAAAATGTGATAATAGTCCCTAGAGACTCTGGTTTTAATGAAAAGGAAAAACTTAATAAAGCAATTAACGAAATCAAATCTAATAATGTTAAAGTTGTAATTGGTCCGATAACAAATGAAGAATTTGAAATTGCAGAAAAACATAATGATTTAGTATTTATTTCACCATCTAATATCAAATCAAAATTTTCAAATAATATAATCAGCATTGGTATTAGTTTAGAGTCTCAATTATTAACTTTACTAAATTTTATTAAAAGACAAAAAAAAAATAAAACAGTTATTATGTATCCTGAAAATCAATATTCAGATTTAATTGAAAAAAAATTAAAAGATTTAAATCTAACAAATGTTAAGACATTTACATATAGCTCAAATCCAGAAGTTCTTACAGGTGAAATTGAAGAATTTACAAACTACACTCAAAGAAAAAGAAATTTAGAATTAAGAAAAAAAATGTTTGAAGACAAAGAAGATGAGGAGTCATTAAAAGAATTAGAAAGACTAGAACAACTTTATACTCTAGGTAATGTTAATTTCGACTCGGTTATAATAATTGATTTTGGAAACAGTCTTAAAAGTGTTTTAACTTCGTTAGTATATACAGATGTTGATCAAGAAAACGTACTTATTACAACCGTTAACCAATGGTTTGATGAAAGTATATTTTTTGAAAATACTATTAAAGATCTATACTACCCTTCTGTAAATTTTAAAGAGTTTAATAAATATAAAGAAAAATATTTTAAAAAATTTAATATTTATCCAAGTGAAATTACTATCTTAACTTATGATGCTTTAGGTCTTATTTATTATACTTGGAAAAAAAATGGTACGATTAAATCTATAAATGATTTTTCTTTTAAAAATAAAATTAAAGGTAAAATAGGTACATTTAGTTTTAAAAATCAAAAAGTGATACAAGACTTAGAAATTTATAAAACTGAAAATAAAAAATTTGTTAAATTTTAACTTTTTTAAGGAGTTTTTTATATGCTAAAAATCTATGATCCATTCGCATCTTTTTTATCTTAGTCATTTGTCCGAATGTAATTTTTTTACCTTTTGGAATAAAAATAGGATCGTAACCAAATCCCTTTTTTCCTATTATTTTATTTGAAATAGTGCCTTTTAAATTTCCTTGTACTGTTATTATTTTTCCTTTTTCATCTTTATACGAAAGACTGCAAACAAAAGTGGCATTTCTATTTTTTTTATTTTTTAATTTTTTTAAAATAAATTTCATTGCTTTTAAGAAACTGCCATGTTTTTTTGCTAATCTAGCTGAAAAGATTCCGGGACGATTATTTAATGCTTTTATGCAAAGCCCAGAGTCATCGGAAATAACCCCGTAATTAACAAATTTAGAGAAGAATTTTACTTTTAATCTTGCATTAGTCTTAAATGATTTTCCTGTTTCTTTTGGGCTTTTAATTTTTAGTTTTAAAGGAGAAATTTTCTTATATATTTTTGGTAATAGATAAGCGATTTCTTTAAATTTTCCATTATTATGGGTGCCTATTAATATTTTTTTCATATTTAGCCTAGTAATTTCAAAACTACTTATTATATAGCAAAACAAATGAACGAAGAAAAAGATAAAAAAAATATAGATTTAAATAAATCAGAGCCGGATAAGAGCACAACTTCAAATAAGGAGGAAGATTCAAATACTCCATCAAAAGAAAAATCAACTGAAGAAAAACTTAAAGAAGCTGAAGAAAAACTTTTAAGATCACTCGCTGAAATCGAAAATCAGAGACGAAGGTTTGAAAAAGAGATTAAAGACGCTTTTGAATTTGGTTCTTTTAACTTTGCAAAAGAAAATTTAGCTACCTTAGACAATCTTCAAAGAGCTAAGGAAGCCATCAAGAATGACGAAAAACTAAAAGACAACAAAGATTTAGATAAGTTTTTAGAAAACATTAATATTATTGAAAAAGATTTAATTTCTATTTTCGAGAAAAATAGAATTAAAAAAATTGACACAAAAGGCAAAAAATTTGACCCAAATTTTCACCAAGCAATGTCAGAAATTGAAGATGATAATGTTGAGCCAGGTTCAATAATTCAAGAAATTCAAGCAGGTTATATGCTGGGTGAGAGATTATTGAGACCAGCTTTAGTAAGTGTGGCAAAGAAAAAAGATAAAAAAGACGAAGAAAATAAGGAAAAAAAAGAACAAAAATAGACTTGTAGATGGTGAAAAAGCACCCATATAGCAGTCATAACAAGGGATAATTAATGAGCAAAGTTATAGGAATAGATTTAGGAACTACTAATTCATGTGTGGCCATAATGGATGGTACACAAGCTAAAGTTTTAGAAAATGCAGAAGGTGCTAGAACTACTCCTTCTGTAGTCGCCTTTCTTGAAAATGAAGAAAAATTAGTTGGACAACCTGCAAAAAGACAAGCAGTAACAAATGCAGGTGATACAGTGTTTGCTGCAAAAAGATTAATTGGAAGAAAATTTGATGGTCCCTCTGTTCAGAAAGATATTTCAAAAGTTCCTTACAAAATTGTTAAATCAGATAACGGTGATGCGTGGGTAGAAGGTAAAGGTAAAAAATATTCACCAGCTCAAATTTCTGCATTTGTTTTACAAAAAATGAAAGAAACAGCAGAAAAATATTTGGGACAAGCAGTTACAAAAGCTGTAATTACTGTTCCTGCTTATTTTAACGACTCACAAAGACAAGCAACTAAAGACGCGGGTAAAATCGCAGGTCTTGAAGTTTTAAGAATTATTAACGAGCCAACAGCAGCATCATTAGCCTATGGTCTGGACAAAAAAGGTGGAAAGAAAATTGCTGTTTACGATTTAGGTGGTGGTACTTTTGATATTTCAATTTTAGAAATAGGCGACGGTGTATTTGAAGTAAAATCAACTAATGGTGATACTTTCTTAGGCGGTGAAGACTTTGATGATGCTATAGTAGAATATCTTGCATCAGAATTTAAAAAAGATAATGGCATAGATTTAAAAACCGATAAACTTGCTCTTCAAAGATTAAAAGAAGCTGCTGAAAAGGCAAAAATTGAACTTTCATCTGCAGCACAAACTGAAATCAATCTACCATTTATTACAGCAGATAAAACTGGCCCTAAGCATTTAAATTTAAAATTTACTAGAGCAAAATTAGAGGCCCTTGTTCAAAGCTTAGTTGATAGAACATTAGAACCTTGCAAGACTGCTTTAAAAGACTCTGGTTTTTCTGCAGCTGAGATTAACGAAGTAGTTCTTGTAGGTGGAATGACAAGAATGCCAAAAATTATTGAAACGGTTAAAAACTTTTTTGGAAAAGAACCTAACAAAAGTGTAAATCCTGATGAGGTAGTTGCAATGGGTGCAGCTATACAGGGTGGTGTTTTGCAAGGTGATGTAAAAGATGTATTGCTTTTAGATGTAACGCCTCTATCTCTAGGTATTGAAACACTAGGCGGAGTATCTACAAAATTAATTGAAAAAAATACAACTATCCCAACTAAGAAAAGTCAGGTTTTTTCAACTGCTGAAGATAACCAGCCTGCAGTATCAATTAGAGTATTACAAGGTGAAAGAGAAATGGCTGCAGATAATAAAATATTAGGTAACTTTGAATTAGTAGGAATACCTCCAGCACCAAGAGGAACTCCTCAAATTGAAGTTACATTTGATATTGACGCCAATGGAATAGTTAACGTTTCTGCAAAAGATAAAGGTACCGGTAAAGAACAAAAAATTCAAATTCAAGCTTCAGGTGGATTATCTGAAGAAGAGATAAACAAAATGGTTAAAGACGCTGAAGCAAATAAAGAAGCTGATAAGAAAAAAAGAGAGTCAGTTGATGCTAGAAATCAAGCCGACAGTCTTGTCTTTTCTACAGAGAAAAGTTTAAAAGAACACGGCGATAAAATCTCAGCTGAAGAGAAGAAAGCAATTGAAAACGGTATTGCTGATCTCAAAAAATCTTTAGAGGGAACTGATGCGGAAGACATTAAGAAAAAAACACAAAGTTTAATTCAAGTTTCAATGAAATTAGGAGAGGCAGTTTATAAAAGCCAACAAAAACCAGAAGCTGGAAAAGCGGATGGTCCAAAAGATGCTAATCCTAAAGATAAAGACAACGTAGTTGATGCAGATTTTGAAGACGTAAAAGAAGAAGACAAAGAAAAAAGCGCCTAAGAAAATAAAGGAGACGTCCTGTGGCTAAAAGAGATTGTTATGATGTCTTAGGTGTACCAAGATCCGCATCTAAAGACGATATCAAAAAAGCGTACCGAAAACTCGCACTAAAATACCACCCAGACAAAACCAAAGGAGACAAAGCTTCAGAAGAAAAGTTTAAGGAAGCAAGTGAAGCTTATCATATTCTTTCAGACGAAAAGAGAAAAACAAACTACGATCAGTTTGGTCACGCTGCTTTTGAAGGTGCAGGTGGAGGTGGTCAAGGTTTTGGTGGTTTCGATACATCATCTTTCTCAGATATATTCGAAGACTTTTTTAGTGATTTTGGTGGTGGAGGATCAAGTAGAAGATCTAGCAATAGAGGTAATGACTTAAGATATGATGTAAATATTAATTTAGAGGAAGCTTATAAAGGAATAGAAAAAAATGTTAGATATACAACTTATAAATCATGTTCATCTTGTTCAGGCAGTGGAGCAGCTAAAGGTTCAAAACCAATTAGATGTGATTACTGCTCAGGAAGAGGTAAAGTAAGAACTAATCAAGGCTTTTTCACAGTTCAACAGACTTGTCCTCAATGTAGTGGTTACGGTGAAATGATTGGTGATCCTTGTAATAAATGTAGTGGAAATGGAAAAGTTCAAGCAAATGAAAACGTTACCGTAAAAATTCCAAAAGGTGTTGATGATGGAACAAGAATACGAGTATCAGGAAAGGGAGAAGCTGGCTCTAAAGGCGGTGCAAGTGGAGATTTATATCTTTTTGTTTCGATAGATAATCATGAAATTTTTAAAAGAGCAGAAGAAAATTTATACTACGAGTTACCAATATCATTTGCTGATGCAGCGTTAGGAACTTCAGTAGAGGTTCCTTCAATTGATGGTGGTAGATCAAAAATAAAGATACCTGCTGGAACTCAACATGGAAAACAATTTAGACTTAGAGGGAAAGGTATGCCTGTTTTAAGAAGAAGCGTTTTTGGGGATCTTTATATTCGTATTAATACACAAGTTCCCACTTCGCTTTCTAAAAGACAAAAGGAAATTCTTGAAGAGTTCAATACAATTGAAGGAAATAAGCCAGATCCTGTAATAAAAACCTTTTTTGAAAAAGCAAAGAAATTTTGGAAAAATTCGTAATTAAATGAACACTGAACAGATAATGTCTGCAATTTTTTTAATTGCAGTATTGGTTTTAATATTGCCAGGCTTTTTATCTACGAATAATAAAATAAAGGATTTTTTAAAGAATTTATCTATTTGGACTATAATTACTTTGGTTATTATTGTAATTATTTACATAATAGGCAGATGAAAAAGATCAATTTATCAGTTACTGGCTGCATGGGAAGAATGGGCCAACAAATAATTAAGTCTTCTAATAAGAAAAAAGAATTTAAATTAGTTTCTCTTACCGAGAATAAAGTTATAAATAAAAAAATTTCAGGAATTAAACTTAGTTTAAATGATATTGAATCATTTAAAAAAACTGACGTTATAATAGACTTCACCGTTCCAAAGTGTACCTTAGAAGTTCTTAAATTAGCTGCAAAGTTAAAAAAAAGAGTAGTGATAGGAACAACTGGTTTTAATAAAAGAGAAGAAATTTTAATTAAGAAATTTTCAAAAATAATTCCAATACTTAAAGCAGGAAATATGAGTTTAGGTGTGAATTTATTAATGTACTTAACTGAAATTGCCTCTAAATCTTTAAATAATAGTTTTTTAAGTAAAGTTTACGAAGTTCATCATAAACATAAAATTGATTATCCGTCAGGAACAGCGTTAATGCTAGGAAAAGGAATTGCTGATGGCAAAAATAAAAATCTATCTAGTATGATTGGTAAAAAATTCCTTAATAAAAAACAATTTCCATATTCAAAAAAAATAAACTTTAATTCTATTAGAAAAGGTGAGGTAATTGGAGAACATGAAGTTAGTTTTTCTAGTGGAAAAGAAATCATTAAATTAAATCATGAATCTTTTGATAGGGCTCTTTATTCTGAAGGTGCATTAACAGCTGCAAAATGGTTAATGAAAAAAAAGGCTGGGCTTTATTCAATGAGAGATTTGCTTAACTTCAAGTGAATAATAAAGAAAAGGCTAAAGTAATTCAAAAAATATTGAATAAAACTTATCCTAAAATACCCATACCTTTAAATTATAAAAATACATTTACTTTACTTGTTTCTGTTTTGCTTTCCGCACAATGTACAGATGTAAATGTAAATAATGTTACAAAAGATATTTATCCAAAATATTATAAACCTGAACACTTTGTTAAACTTGGAAGAAAGAAGATTGAAAAATTAATAAAACGAATTGGAATTTTTAGAGTTAAAGCAAAAAGTATTTTTTATTTATCAAGGACGTTAGTTGAAAAATTTAAAGGCAAAGTTCCTAGAACTTATGAAGAATTAGAGGAGCTTCCTGGTGTGGGACATAAAACTGCCAGTGTGGTAATGTCTCAGGGTTTTGGTTTTCCTGCATTTCCTGTTGATACCCATATCCATAGATTGGCACAAAGATGGGGACTAACTAATGGAAAAAATGTTGTTCAAACAGAAAAAGATTTAAAAGAAATTTTTCCTAAAAAAGATTGGAACAAACTTCATTTACAAATAATTTGGTATGGAAGGGAATATTGTAAAGCACGAGATTGTTATGGAATAACTTGTAAAATTTGTAAAAGCTGTTATCCCAATAGAAAAAAACCCTTTAAAACAAAAAAAGCTTAATAGATGAAAATTTTAGGAATAGGTAACGCGATTGTGGATGTGATTTGTAAAGTTGATGACAACTTTATTACACAAAACAACTTAACAAAAAGCACAATGAAACTAGTAGATGAGGCGGAATTTAAGAAGCTTTTATCTACACTTAAAATTGAAGAAACTGTTTCAGGTGGCTCTGTAGCAAACTCAATAGTTGGTCTCTCGCAGCTTGGAAACAAAGCAGGTTTCATAGGAAAAGTAAGTGATGATGATCTGGGCAATAAATACGAAGAAGGTTTAAAAAAAGAAAATGTAATTTATTTTTATTCCAAGAAGAAAGAAATAATTCCAACTGGAACATGTTTGATATTAATAACGCCTGACTCTGAGAGAACTATGGTGACTTTTCTTGGAACAGCAGGAAAAATTAATGAAAATGATATTGATGAAAATGCTGTCAAAAATAGTGAAATCTTATTTTTAGAGGGATATCTTTGGGATGAAGGCGAACCTAAAAAAGCTTTTGAAAAAGCAATTAATCATTCAAATAAAGTTGCTATGTCACTATCAGATCTGTTTTGTGTAGAGAGGCATAAACCTCATTTCTTAGATCTAGTAAAAAATAAATTAGATATTACTTTTGCAAATGAACAAGAGATAATGTCATTAATTGACGTTAAAAGATTTGAAGATGTAATTGATTTTGCAAAAAAAATAAACAAATTACTTGTTATTACTCGTGGAGTTAAAGGCGCTGTAGCAATTAACAATAATGAAGTTGCAGAATGTTCTGCAAAAAAAAAATCTTAAAATCAAAGATTTAACTGGTGCAGGAGATTTATTTGCTGGTGGTTTTTTACATGGCTTAATTAATAAAAAATCAATTAAAGAAAGTTTAGAAATTGGAACTGATATGTCATCAAAAATAATTCAAATTATTGGCGCAAGACTAAATCGGTAAATTATTTTTTTTCCTTTTAAAGCTACCCTTTCCCTTTTTAGGCTTAACAATTCTTTTTCTATACTTACTTGTAAACAAATCTTTTGCAATTTTGTTTCTTTTCTTCACAAAGAATAACCATCTTTGGTGTTAACTATAAAGTTTTCATCTGAAAATTTATCGTTTATTTTTTTTCTTAACCTATAAATATGAGTCTCAACAGTATGAGTATCAGCATTCGATGAATAGTTCCAAACAGATGAAAGTATTTTATCTTTTGTGATAGGTTTTTTACTATTTAAAAATAATTCTAATAACTGTATTTCTTTCTCTGTAAGGATAATCTCGTTTTCATTTTTGGATAATTTTTTTTCATTTTTATTTAATAAATATTTTTTTATTTCTATTGATGAATTTCTACTAAATGCTTTTTTTGCTACAACATTTTCAATAGTGATATTAATTTCTTTCAAGGATGAGGGTATTTTTAGGAAAGCATCAAAATTATTAGATGAATTTTTATTATTTGAACTGTAAATTTTTAAACAATTACTATTGGCAATAATTTCATTGTCATCTTTGTCTTTTAAAGCTTCCTCATGAAATAAAATAACTTCAAAATCTGAAGGGTTTTTTTCTTTCACAGAATTGAACTTTAAAAAAGGTTTTAGTTCATTTAAAGTGGTTGTAAATGAAGTAGGTCCTAAAATTAAAACTCTTATTTGATGCATATATTAATAAATAAAAATTATCTCACTTATAATAAACTAAAAATAAAATGTGCAATAGGTAAAAAGGGAATAGGCTATAAAAGAAAAGAAGGTGATTTAATTACCCCAAGTGGTCAATTCAGAATAAAGTTTATTTTATATAGAAAAGATAGAGTTAAAATTTTAACAAAATTAAAAAAAAAGGTTATAAAAAAAAATATGGGTTGGTGTAATGATCCTAAATCAAGACATTATAATAAACTTGTTAAATTACCTTTTGCTCATAAACATGAGAAGCTTTATAGAAAAGAGAACATCTACGATATTATTTTAGTCCTTAGTTACAATATGAGTCCTATCAAAAAAAATAAAGGTAGCGCTATATTTATTCATGTCTCAAAGAATAATTATAAAAAAACTGAAGGATGTGTAGCTATAAAAAAGATAAATTTAATAAGACTTATTAAAGAGATAAATCCAAATACAAAAGTTAAGATCTCTTCCCAAATATAGAACTTCCCACTCTTATGAATGTAGCGCCGTGTTTAACAGCTTCTATGTAATCAGCCGACATTCCCATACTAAGATCTTGTAAGGCAAGAGACTTACTTAACTGATTTAGGGATTTAAAATATTTTTCGGAATTGTTATCATTTGGAGGAATAACCATAAGTCCTTTAATATTTAAATTAATTTCATTCTTACAATAATAGTAAAATGGATCTAACTCTCCAACAGGTATTCCGGATTTTTGTATTTCGTTTCCAATATTAACCTGAATAAAATACTTTAGATTTTTTTTTAAACTTATTTGATGTTTGGCAAGAGCGTCTGCTAATTTTTTACTGTCAAGAGAATGAACATAATCAAATAACTTCACGGCATCTTTAGCCTTATTTGTCTGAAGTTTGCCTATCATGTGCAACTTCAAATTATCGTTCTTTTTTTTTATTTTTGACCACTTAGATGTGGCCTCTTGAACCTTATTTTCTCCAAAATGTGAATGACCGTAATCGATTAAAGGTTTAATATGTTCTATTGAAAATGTTTTGCTTACTGCAATAACATTTACATTTTGTGCTGGTTTAGTTTTTGCAATATTCAATTTTATTTTATCAAATCTTTCTATTATTGTATTCACATGTTTATCCAAAAGAAAAAATATTATTTAATTATAGAAAATATAAAAGATATTAACTTAAACAACATAAAAAAACATAATAAATTTGCAATTATTTATAGAAATAAAAAAAAACTAGATAAAAAGGAAGATTTAAAAAAATTTAGAAAAAGTTGTAAATTAAAATCAATAGATTTTTTTATTGCCAATAACTTAGATCTTGCAATTTGGTTAAAGTCAGATGGTATTTATTTGTCATCATATAACAAATCATTCAGGCCCTTATCACAAAAAAAAACAGGTTTTCATATAATCGGATCAGCGCACTCTCAAAAAGAATTTTATATGAAATCTAAGCAAGGATGTGAGGTTATTTTATTTTCTAAATTATTTTTAGTTGATTACGATAAAGACGCGCCATTTGTTGGAGTTATAAAATTCAATAACTTTTTAAAAATTAATAAAGATTTAATTCCTTTTGGGGGGATAAATTCAAATAATATTAATAAACTAAATCAAATAAAATGTAGAGGTGTTGCTTTAATGTCGGAGATAAAAAAAAAGCCGGCTAAAATATTTAGCCGGCTTCTTTAAATTTAAGTATTTCTTAATTAGAAAGAAATTCCTAATGAAACAACTGTCTGAGTTTCAGCTTTACCAGCTGTGTAATCAGAGTTTGTTACTTCAATGTCAGCAATACCGATTGTAGCACCACCTACAGTGTAAGCTAATTGAAGAGTTTCTTGCTCCATAGCTACTGTAGTTTTAGTACCTGCAGAAGCTGTGTCAGCTACTGCTACTCTAGTATTTTTGATTGACTCATCTACGTTGTAAGATACTGATACTGCATCATTTACGTCGAACTGAATACCATAAAATTTATTTTCATAGTAAATAGTTTCGTCGTCTGCATCCGAACCAGTAGCTGGTTGGTATCCACCTTCAACGTATCCTACTGATACTTGACCAAAAGTGTACTTACCACCTACGTTAGCAGCTACACCATCGTCACCGTTAGCGTCACCACCTTCTGAGTCAGTTACTGCAACGTCACCTTTGATTGATAAACCATCAATTGGAGATGCTGATACCTGAGCCATTTGAAGTGTTCTTCCTTCAGCTTGTGTTGTTAATGTTGTGTCAGACTCTTTAGCAGAAAGTTGAGTTGTTGCGCTCATGTTAGGAACGTAACCAACTTTAATTCCAATACCGTATGGTAAAAGATCTGCTGGAGTGTGGTACTGAATGTTTGAGTATGAGCTTACGTCATATCCTGTTTGGAATGATGCTGGAGAAGCATAGTCAAAACCTGTACCTAATGCACCTACACCACTTAATTCAGTTGATAGTCCACCTTCTGTTACGAAGAATCCTACCGTACCCATGTCAGTTCCAATTGTTAATGCAGTATCATCATTAGCTGTATTATCACCGTCTAATTCAACACTGTAGTTCCAAGTGTAACCGTTATCTAACTCACCACTTGCTGATAAGTTTACTTCGTTAGAGATACCTACATTCTTACCTGCAGCTGCATCATCACCATTTGTTGTGTATGTTGCTGTCGCACCACCAGTTACTGTTAACTCACCTGCGTAAGATGGAGCAATAACTAATGCAGAAAATAGAATACCTACTAATATTTTAGATATTTTTTTCATTGTGTTTCCTTTGTTATGTTTAATTAAATTGTAATTACAATTTGAAGGTAAATTAATGAATTTATTAGATTAATCATCTTATTTCCTTGGTTCTATGCGCTTTTTTGCTTACTGTTGTATTAATATCACACTTATTGCTTCTATTTTGGCAAATATTAGCATTTTACAATATTTCATAATGAAATATGAATATTTCTAGAAATAGTTTTTACAAAAATTTCAAAAAATGAAGAATTTTAGACTAGTATTAATCTTACTTTTAACCTTAGCGTTTACTTCATGTAAAAATGGGAAAGAATTAGATCCTAACAGACCTCTTACAGCTGAAGATAAAAGAAAAAAAAATATTGAAGAGGGAGGTGGAGCTTTAGGTAATTTATTAAAAAGGGGGGGGACAAATTATGAATTTAGTACTTCAAACCCTATGTGGAGAGCTTCTTTAGAAACTTTAGATTTTCTTCCACTCACAACTGTAGATTATTCCGGTGGTATTATTATAACTGATTGGTATTCTGAAGATGGAAACGATGAATCTGTAAAATTAACAGTAAGATTTCTATCTAATGAAATTAGATCTGATAGTTTAAAAATTATAGTTCATAAAAAGATTTGCGACTCCAAATCAAACTGTCAAACTTTAATTTCTGATAGTAATCTTATAAAAAATGAACTTCGTTCAACAATTCTTCGTAAAGCAGCTTTACTTGAAAAATCCGATAAAGAAAAAGATTAGTTTTTATGGAAAGATTAAATTTTCAAGTAATTGAAAAAAAATGGCAAGAATATTTTTCCAAAAAAAAACTTACAAATAAAAAAGGTAAAAAATTTTACTGTTTAGAAATGTTTCCGTACCCATCAGGCAAAATTCATATGGGTCATGTAAGAAATTATACAATAGGTGATGTAATAGCTCGCTTTAAATATCTTAAAGGTTTTAATGTGTTACATCCAATGGGATGGGATGCGTTTGGGCTTCCTGCAGAAAATGCCTCGAAACAAAATAATCTTCATCCTAGTGAGTGGACTAATAAAAACATCCAAACTATGAAAGCTCAACTAAAATTACTGGGATTATCAATTGACTGGGACCAGGAAATCTCTACTTGCGAAGAAAACTACTACAAACATCAGCAAGAACTTTTTATTGATTTTTATAATAATGGTTTAGTTTCTCGAAAAGAAACTTATGTGAATTGGGACCCTATTGAAAAAACTGTGTTAGCAAATGAGCAAGTTATAAATGGTAGAGGCTGGAGATCTAATGCAATAGTTGAAAGAAAAAAACTTTCCCAATGGTTTTTCAATATTACCAAATTCGCCGATAATTTATTGGAAGATTTAAATCAACTTAAAGGATGGCCAGAAAAAGTTAAATTGATGCAAAAAAATTGGATAGGAAAATCTTACGGTTGTGAGATAGATTTTAATATCATTGACAAATCAGAAACGATAAAAGTTTTTACTACTCGCCCGGACACTCTTTTTGGTGCTAGCTTTATTGCTTTATCTGGAGACCACCCTTTAAATAGATTTTTCTCAGATAATGAATTATTTAAAAAGTTTAAATCAGAATGTAATAAAACCGGAACAACTGAGGAAGCATTAGCTAATGCTGAAAAATTAGGTTTCAATACTAATTTATTTGCTCAGCATCCTTTTATTGCTGATAAAAAAATACCAGTTTTTTTTGCAAATTTTGTACTAATGGATTACGGAACAGGAGCTATCTTTGGTTGCCCTGCGCATGATCAAAGGGATTTTGAATTTGCAAAAAAATATAATCTTGAAATTATTAAAGTTGTCTCAGATGGTTCTAATAATGAACTTAACGAAGCTTATACAGGGAATGGAAAATTAATTAATTCAGGTTTTCTTAATCAATTAGATATTGTTGAGGGAAAAAATAAAATTATTAGTGAAATAGAAAAAAAAAGAATTGGTAAAAGAAAAACTTTGTTTAGATTGAAAGATTGGGGTATTTCTAGACAAAGGTATTGGGGATGTCCAATACCTATGATTCATTTAAGTGATGGCACTGTGGTTCCAGTTGAAAAAGATGAATTGCCTGTTACTTTACCAAAAGATGTAGACTTAAATTCTCAAGGGAATCCTTTAGATGCTCATCCCACTTGGAAGTATACTACTCAAAAAAAAACTGGTAAAAAAGCAGTTCGAGAAACTGATACCCTTGATACATTTGTTGACTCTTCTTGGTATTTTTTGAGATTTTGTTCACCTAATTACAAACTTTCTCCTTTTGATAAAGAAAAAATTAAATATTGGATGCCGGTAGATCAATACATAGGTGGTATTGAACATGCAATATTACACTTATTATACTCTCGTTTTTTTACTAAGGGGATTAATAAAATTAACAAAAATCTGAATTTATCAGAACCATTTTTAAATCTTTTTACGCAGGGAATGGTTTGTCACGAGTCTTATAAAGATTGTGATGGAAATTGGCTTTACCCTGAAGAGGTAGAAAGAATTTCTAAAGATAAAGTAATTAAAAAACAAGATAAACAATTGGTGACTGTTGGACCGCCTGAATCAATGTCTAAATCAAAAAAAAATACAATTGATCCTGAAACAATGATTGATCAATATGGTGCTGATGCGGTCAGATGGTTCATGCTTTCTGACAGTCCTCCAGAAAAAGATGTGCAATGGTCAGATGCAGGGGTCGTTTCATCAAATAAATTTTTACAAAAATTATGGAATTTAAACAAAATTATTTTAGACAGAAAAAGTAAAAACAATAATAAAAAACTTGATGATGAATTTAATTCACAAATAGATCACTTGATAAGCAAAATAGACAAAACTATAGAAGAATTTAGGTTTAATGTAAGCATAGCACACTTTTACGAAACCTTTAATTTATTCAACAAAAATTTAAATAATGAGATAAGCAATGAGTGTTTAAAAACAAATTTGACTAAAATTATGCAACTCCTTATTCCTTTTACTCCGCACTTGGCTCATGAATGCTTAGAGATATTAAAATGTAAAGAAATTGATAAATGGCCAATAATTAAAGGAAACGTGACGGAGAAAATTAAATTTGCCATCCAGATTAATGGCAAAACCAGGGATGTCATTACTATTAAGAAAAATTCTGATAAGGATGAGATTAATAACATTGTGCTTACTAATTCTAAAACAAATAAATTTTTGCAAAATAAAAAGATCTTTAAGACGATCTTTGTAAAAGACAAAATAATTAATTATATTATTAAATAATGAAGCTAAAAATTATATTATTGTTTATTTCCATGATGTTAATTTCGAGCTGTGGTTTTAAATTAGCTAACTTACAAAATAACTACAATATTTCCGAAATTAATACTAATGGAGACAAAAGAATTAATTATAAATTAAAAAATAAAATTTTAAATAGCTCAAAAAAAGGAAACGATAACTTAATATTGATAAATATAAGCACAAAAAAAGAAAAGAATATTAAAGAAAAAAATATAGGAAATGAAATTACAAAATATGAAATTATTATTACATCAAATGTAGAATTCAAAAAAATATCTGAAAATGATTTTAATAACTTTACAGTAATAGAAAAAGGTGACTACAACATATCTAAAAAGTATTCTGATACTTTAAACAATGAAAAAAGTTTAATAAATACTTTAGTAAACGATTTATCAGATGAAATTATTCAAAATCTATCACTTAAGTTAAATGATCTATAAGAGTTATCAAATAGAGAATAAGATAGAAAATTTAAAACAAAACCTAACTTTAATTTATGGAGAGAATATAGGTTTAGTAAACGATTTCAGATTTAAAATAAGAGAACACCATAAAGATTGTACTATCTTAAATTTTACCCAAGATGAAATTTTAAAAAATGAAAACTTATTTTATAATGAAGTTTATAATACTTCCTTATTCGGTGAAAAAAAAATTATTTTAATTCTAGAAACATCAGAAAAAATTTTTAAATTTATTGAAAACATCTCAATAAAAAAAATAAGTACTAAAGTTTTTTTCTTTGCAAGAGAATTGGAAAAAAAATCAAAATTAAGATACTTATTTGAAAAGGATAAAGACAAAATAATAATACCTTGTTACAAGGATAATGACTTAACTATTAAAAACATAATAACGAAATCTCTTAGAGAATATTCAGGATTAACTACTCAGGTAATAAACATGATTCACGAAAATAGTGGTAACGATAGAAATAAACTTAACAATGAAATTTTAAAAATAAAAACTTTTTTTACCGATAGGCAGATAAAATTAAATCAATTACAAAAATTATTAAATTTAAAAGAAGAAGAGGATTTTAATTTACTAAGAGATGCAAGTTTATCAGGGGAAAATTTAAAAACTAACGAACTATTGAACAGTGATATTTTAGAAAAAGAAAGAATGCCCTTCTACATAGCTTCGATAAATCAAAGACTAAGCAGATTGAAAGAACTAGATGATAAAAATTATCCTGATGCAATTGATAACTTAAAGCCACCCATTTTTTGGAAAGATAAGCCTATCTTTTTACAACAATCAAAGATATGGAATAAAAAAAAATTAAATCTTGCGATTGCCAAAATTTATGATGTTGAGATTAAAATTAAATCAAACTCTAATCTAAAAAACGAAACTATTTTTAAAAAACTTTTAATTGATATTTGTAATTTGGCTAACGCTGCTTAAGAAGTTTTGAAATAAGCTCAAATTGTTCTAAATTTTTATAATTTATTGTTAATCTTCCAGAATTATTTTTCTTATTAATAATATCAACTTTCATTCCTAAATTTTCTTCCATTTGTCTTTGCTCCTCTAATACATTAGCATCAACTCTTATCTGACCTGCTTTTTGTGGCCCTTTATTTGTTCTTACTAAACTTTCAACACTTCTAGCGCTAAGTTTTTTTGAAACTATCTGTTCTGCAATATTAGTTGCGTTAGCTACACCTACTAACGGTCTAGCTTGTCCTGCTGTAATTAACCCTTCCTCAATCATTGCTCTCACATCAGAGGGTAAAGTTAATAGTCTTAAAGTATTGCTTACATGACTTCTGCTTTTAGACATGAACCTGGCAATTTTTTCATGATCATAATTAAATTCTTTATTTAATCTTTCGTAAGCTTTTGCTTCTTCTATTGGATTTAAATCGTCTCGTTGTATATTTTCAACGATAGCAACCTCTAGACTTTCATTATCATCAAGATTTAAAATAACAATTGGTATTTCATGCAGACCTGCTTTTTGTGCCGCTAACCACCTTCTTTCTCCAGCTACTATTTGATATTTGCCCTCATTAGATTTATCAGGTCTAACTGCTATAGGCTGAATTACTCCATTTTTCTTTATAGAATTGACCAATTCTTCAAGTTTTTCTTCATTAAAAATTTGTCTTGGTTGAAAGGGGTTTCTTGTCAAATCACCTATTAGAGCTTTAGTGCTTGAGGTTAAATTAATTTTTTCTTTTGGTTCAAATTTTTCATCTCCAAATAAAGCAGATAATCCTCGGCCTAATCCCTTTTTTTTTATTTTACTCATGCAGCCGAAACACTTTCCTTATTAGATAAAAATTCATTAGCAAGATCAAAATACGCTTTACTTCCAACACAAGTTTTATCGTAAATCACACATGGCAACCCGTGAGAAGGCGCTTCTGAAAGCCTTACGTTTCTAGGAATTACCGTATTATAGACTTTTGATTTAAAATGATTTCTTGCTTCGGTATCTACCTCACCTGAGAGTTTATTTCTTTTATCAAACATAGTTAAAAGAATACCTCTTACCGATAATTGAGGATTTAAATTTTCTTTCACTCTATCTATCGTTTTAATAAGTTGAGTGATGCCTTCTAGTGCAAAAAATTCTGTTTGTAATGGAACTACTAATTCGTCTGATCCAACTAATGCTATAACAGTAAGTAAACTTAATGATGGAGGACAATCAATAAATACATAATCATATTTATTTAAAATATTTTTATTTTCATCAAATATTTTTTTAAGTGTAAAAGCTCTATCTTCATTAGTCGCTGTTTCAACTTCAAGGCCTGACAAATTTACTGTAGAGCTGATTAATTCTAAATTTTGTACACTTGTTGATTCAATAACTTCATTTAAATTTAATTTTCTTATCAAAAGATTGTAAATATTTTTTTCATTATTTGTATTTGATTTGCCTAATCCAGTTGTTGCGTTTCCTTGAGGGTCCAAGTCTATGACTAAAGTCTTTTGACCCAAAATGGACAGTGATGCTGCAAGGTTTACTACAGTGGTTGTTTTTCCCACTCCTCCTTTTTGATTTATCACTGATATAATTTTATTTTTCATTTTTTTTCTGCGACTATTATCTTAGAATCAATATCTGTGACGCTCGATACCATTTTATATCTATAATTTTTAATATTTGAAACAGTTTTAAGCTCTTTTTCTGCATTTTTGCCCTTTAATACTATTAATTTGTGTGGATTATTAAATATTTCACGTGAAATCTTAAATATTGGGGAAAGCTTCTTAAAGGCTCTGCAAACTACGTACTTTGAGCTCAAATCGTTATATTCATATATATTTCCGAGTAGTTCAAATTTGTTATTTTCCGACATCAACTTTTTTAGAAAAGATCTTTTTACTGGAGACTTTTCAAATAGTTTCACGTGAAATGAGGGATTATCATTATATATTGATAAAACAATTCCAGGGAAGCCTGCGCCACTACCTAAATCTGATAATTCACCTGGCTTTTTAAAATTTATTAACTTTATAATTTGAGCACTATCCAAAACATGTCTTTTCCAAATGTCTATCTCTGTGCTCTTACTGATTAAATTATATTTTTTATTAAAATTAAGCAGTAAATTAACAAAATGTTCAATTTGGGCTATTTTATCGGTTGAAAAATAGTAGTTTTTTTTTAGAATTTTTACAATTTCTTTTGGACTCATCAAGCTGACTGCTTAGCACGTCTTTTCTTGATGTTCGAGAGGATTATGATCACAGCTGATGGAGTCATACCGTCTATACGAAGAGCTTGTCCGAGTGTTTTAGGCCTGATGTGATTCAATTTGCTCTTCACCTCATTTGAGAGGCCACTTAAGACATCATAATTAAAATTCTCAGGTATAACTAGGGACTCATCCTTATTGAAGGCTTTAATGTCTCTATCCTGTCTAGATAAATATCCAGCATAGTGTGCATCGATTTCAACCTGCTTATCAAGAGAGGAATCATAAGAAGGAATAGAAGGAAAAATCTCTCTTAGTTTGGAAAGTTGAACATTTCGCTGACCTATCACCTCCATACAAGATCTTTTAACTCCATCCATGGCAATTTTAATTGAGTAGTCTTTTGCTTTATTTGGAGTAATAAAATTATTTTTTAATGAGTCTTTTATACTTTGTAATTTTTTTTCTTTTTCTAAGAAAAACCTTTTTCTATTTTCTGAGATTAAATTTAAGTTTATACCTAACATTGTTAATCTCTGATCAGCGTTATCCGCTCTTAAACTTAATCTGTACTCAGCTCTAGACGTGAACATTCTATAAGGTTCACTAACACCTTTAGTAATTAGATCATCGATCATAACACCAATGTATGAATTGCTTCTACTTAAAGAAAATTCATCTTTCTTTTGAACTTTTAAAGCAGCATTAATACCAGCTATCAAACCTTGTGCTGCAGCCTCCTCGTAACCTGTTGTTCCATTAATTTGTCCGGCTAAAAATAAAGACTCAATTTTTTTAGTTTCTAAGGTAACTTTTAACTCCCTAGGATCCACGTAATCGTACTCAATTGCATACCCAGCTCTTTTCATCTTAACTTGTTCTAAACCCTTGATTTTACTTAATATTTGAAGCTGTATTTCCTCTGGAAGTGATGTAGATATACCATTTGGGTAAATAGTATTGTCCTTTAGTCCTTCTGGCTCCAAGAATATTTGATGTTGTTGTTTCTCTTTAAACTTTACAATTTTGTCTTCAATAGATGGGCAATATCTAGGTCCAACACCTTTGATGCTTCCTGAATACATTGCGCTACGATTAATATTATCCGATATAATTTTATGTACGGCTTCATTAGTGTGAGTAATACCACAAGAAATTTGTTTATTATCTAGTTTGTTAGTTAAGAAAGAAAAGAAATATGGATCTTGATCTGCTGGTTGTAGTTCTAAATCGTCGTAGTTAATAGTAGTTCCATCTAATCTAGGTGGTGTTCCAGTTTTAAGTCTACCTAGTTTCATCTTATATTTAGATAGCTGTTCACTTAAACCAGTAGAAGGTTTTTCATCATATCTACCTGCTGGTATTTGTTTTTCCCCAATATGAATTAAGCCATTAAGAAATGTTCCTGTAGTTAAAACTAATTCCTTTGTTCTAAATTCCTTACCGCTTTGACATACAAAGCCAATAATTTTATTTTTATCGAACAAAAATTTTATAACCGGATCTGCAATTACTTCTAAATTTTTATAATTAAGAAGTATTTTTTGCATATGTTCTTTGTAAAGAACCCTGTCAGATTGAGTTCTAGGACCTTGAACAGCAGGACCTCTGCTTCTATTTAATAATCTAAATTGAATACCTGATTTATCAGCAACAACACCCATCACCCCATCTAAAGCATCTATCTCTCTAACAAGATGTCCTTTGCCTAAACCTCCTATAGCAGGGTTACAAGACATCTCGCCGATGGTCTCTATCTTATGAGTAAAAAGTGCAGTATTTACGCCTAATCGAGCGGACGCAGCAGCTGCTTCACAGCCTGCGTGCCCTCCTCCTATTACTACAACATCATAATTAACGATTGACATACAAGGAATGTACTCTGCTGATGTAATATTACAAGAGGTATTTTATTTACCGATACAGAAATCTTTAAAAATTGAACCTAGTATTTCTTCGACATCTACTTTACCAACAATACTCCCTAAGTGTCTTGTAGCCATTCTCAAATCTTCTGCAGCTAATTCTAAATCTTTATTTGGATCTTTTTTAAGAAAGTTATCTATTTCTTTTAAGCATTGATTAAGTTTAACTCTATGTCTTTCTCTAGTGATTAAAGCGCTGTTATTAGACGTGAACTTTTTACTAATTTTTTCTTTTATCTTTTTAATCAAACTGTCAATATTTTTATTTTCTTTTACTGAGGCTAACACCGTATCTGTATCAAATTCATGATTTTGTTTATTCTGTATATCTGATTTATTTAATAAAACGATCGTATCTTTATTAATCATTTTCTTGATTTCGTCGTTTATATTTTTTGATGAATTATCTATTACAACAATATTCAAATCTGCTTCTTTTGATTTGCCTAATGCTAAAGATATGCCTTTTTTTTCAACCTCGTTTTTAGCATCTCTTATGCCTGCTGTATCAGCTAAGATTACAGGATAACCATCTATATTTAGATATGTCTCTATTACATCTCTTGTAGTTCCAGCTTCATCTGAAACAATAGCTACATCTCTTTTTGCTATTAAATTTAAAAGAGAAGATTTACCTGCATTAACTTCTCCTGTAATAGAAACTTTAAATCCATCTCTTATTTTTTCTCCTATTTTATTATCTTCAATAATCTTATGTATATCTTTATGAATTTCTTTAATGGAGTTATGTACTTCCTTTAAAACTTTTTTAGGTAGATCATCTTCGGCAAAATCTATTTTAGCTTCGATATATGCTAGAGATTTAATAATCTTTTCTCTTAAATCATTATAATAATTTGATGCATTTCCCTGAACTAATTTAACTGCTTGCGCTCTTTGCATTTCTGTTTCTGCATGAATTAGATCACCAATACTCTCTGCTTTTAAAAGATCAATCTTATCATTTTCAAATGCTAATTTAGTGAATTCTCCTGGCTCAGCTAATCTACAATTATCTTGCTCCGATAGCACTTTTAACAAAGCATTAATAACAGCATTACTACCATGCACTTGAAATTCAGCTAAATCATCTCCAGTGTAGCTATTAGGCCCAGGAAACCATAATAATAGAGCTTCGGGATCTATTAAATTGTCATTTTTTGGATCATAAAACTTACAATAATTTACTTCGTTAGAATTTATCTCTTTTAATTTAGTTAGATTTTTACAAACTTTTAAAGTGTCTTTTCCTGAGATTCTAACGATGGCTATTCCTGACGGACCTCTGCCTGATGAAAGAGCATAAATGTTCATTGAATTAAATGGATAAACCTTGATTAGAAATAAACTTACTTATCTTTTTAAGAGTGTTATTTTTTGAAACGTTCTTTAAAATAGTTTCTTTGAAAGGGTCTAATAGTTTATTTTGTTTAAAGAAGTTATGAGTTAAATCTATTCCAATGCCAGTAATAATATTTTCTGCTTTTCTATTACTTGTAAAATCTTCAAGGGCAGGGCAGCTTTTAAGAGACATACCTAATCCTATATAATATTTAAATATCTCTTGTAATTTATTAATATCTCTCAATACAAGATTAAAACCTTGACCGGCTACTGGATGCACTGTGTGTAAGCCTTCTCCTAAAATTAGTACATCTTTATTAAAATATGATCGTTTTAAATCTAACTTCAAAGGATAGGATTGCTGGTTTGATATCTTAATTTTTTTTGTTTTTAATATTTCACAGATTTTAGATTTAATTACATTGTTAAGGTTTTTTTTCGGGAAGTCTTTATCTACGCTCCATACAAAAGAAAAATTGTTTTTTGAAAAAGGAAGAATAGCTAAAGGGCCGTCTTTAAGAAAATATTGAGCTGTGTTTAAATTTTTTAGACTATGTTTAACATATCCGGTAATAGCAATTTCCTTATAGTCTTTGTCTAACGATCTTTTATCTACGATGTTTTGATAAATTTTGGATGACCTACCCAAACAGAGTATTTTCAAATCGTAACCCTTAAGATCTTTAAGGTTATTTATATTTTTTTTTAAAGTTTTAATTTTTTGCTTTTTTATTTCTTTAAGTAATTTTACTTTAACTTTGTCATTCTCAAAGATGTACATGAGATTTTTTTTGTCTTCATTAAAATTTAGGAAATTCATATTCTGATCTTTTGTCTCATAGAAAAGATTGATCTTGTTGGACGGCCAAAATAATTTTTTGTCGAGCTTGTCTACTACTAGATTCAAAAAGTCATAGTTAGAAGCTGAGATAGCTGTAGTTCTCTTATCTATTAAAAGCTTGTTTTTCTTAGATATAAGATGAACTTCTAAACCCTCTAGTTTGTTTAAAGCTAAAGCAGTCATTAGACCTGAAAGGCCATCTCCAACTATGCAAATTCTTTGTTTTTTCATATTAAAATTTTTCTCACTTTCATAAAAATGATAAAAAGTACGTAAAACGATTCGATATGAATACAAACTTTTTTAATAGTGTAACAAATTTTTTAAAAAAACGAACCTTTGAATTTATCGGTTTAATATTAATTTCTGTAAGTATTGGATTAGCTGTTGCTTTTAGTACGTATTCACCAGAAGACCCGTCGTTTGTATACGGTGATAAAGAATTCGAAATTAAAAATTTCTTTGGAATTTATGGAAGCAGTATAGCTGATTTTTTATTACAAAGTTTTGGGCTAGTTTCTTTTTTACTACTAATTAATTTTCTATCATGGGGTATCAACTTAGTTTTTAAAAAAGAACTTAAAAGAATTATTCTAAAATTATTTCTTGTAACTTGTTACTTAACTTTAGGTACTGTTTTTATTTATATAACATTTAATAATTCCTTTTGGTTAATCGATAACGGTAATTCAGGCTTTGTAGGAAAAATAGGATATAATTTTTTAAGCTCTTGGTTTCCGTGGACAGATGAGATTTATACAACTTATGGCTTGTTATTATTAACTTTAACACTTTTTATTTTTTCATCTGATATTAACTTTAAAAAAATTTTTACAGGTATTTGGTATTTGATTGTTTCTTTATTTAAAAGAAAAGAAGCTACAATACCTGATATAAATTTAGAAAATGTACCTCTGGAGGAAAAAAGTGAAATTATCGAAAAACCGCAACAATCTTTTGCTTTTGATGAACAGTTAACTCCAAGTAAGGAAATTGCTCAACCACGATCAAAATATAAATTACCTGCAATTGATTATCTTGAAAAAAACACTTCAAAATTGAGCGCTACGGAACTTAATAAAAATCGTCCTGATGGTGAGTTTATGGAAAAAATATTATTGGATTTTGGAATTGATGGAAAAATTAAAGCTATCAATAACGGACCTGTTGTTAGCTTATATGAATTTGAACCTGCACCAGGAGTAAAAGTTTCAAAAATAATAAACCTATCAGAAGATTTAGCTAGAAATACAAGTTCAACATCAGCAAGGGTTTCAGTTATACCTGGTAAAAATACAGTTGGTATAGAAATTCCTAATGAGACAAGAGAAAGTGTTTCACTAAGAGAAATAATTTCTTATGAAAAATTTCAAAAGAAAGATGTAAAACTTCCTATAGCTCTTGGAAAAAGTATTTCAGGGATGCCTATTGTAGGTGATCTAACAACCATGCCTCACCTATTAATTGCTGGAACTACAGGTTCAGGTAAATCAGTCTGTATCAATACAATTATCGTTTCTTTGTTATACAAATTAAATCCTGATCTTTGTAAATTTATTTTAATCGATCCTAAAATGTTAGAGCTCTCTACTTATGAAGGGATACCCCATTTATTAACTCCAGTTATTACAGATGCAAAAAAAGCAACTTCAGCACTCGCTTGGACGGTTAAAGAAATGAATAGCAGGTACAAGTTAATGAGTAAGGTTGGGGTTAGAAACATAGATGGTTATAACGCTAAACATAAATTAAAAATGCCTTACATTGTTGTAGTCGTTGATGAGATGTCAGATCTAATGCTTGTTGCTGGCAAAGAAATAGAAAATTATATTCAAAAATTATCTCAAATGGCAAGAGCAGCTGGAATTCATATTATTATGGCAACTCAAAGACCAAGTGTTGATGTCATTACAGGAACGATTAAAGCAAACTTTCCAACAAGGATATCTTTTCAAGTAAGTTCTAAAATAGATAGTAGAACGATCTTAGGAGAGCAGGGGGCAGAGCAACTTTTAGGAAAAGGAGATATGCTTTTCATGTCATCAGCAAACAGAATTGTTAGAATTCATGGTCCATTTGTATCGGAGAATGAAATAGAGAAAGTTACTAACTCGATTAGAGCTCAGGGTGAACCAGATTATATGGATGAAATTACAGCTTTAGAAACAACTGGAAGCGCCTCAGCAAATGAAAGTGATGGTGATGAAGATGAATTATACACACAAGCAGTTGATATAATAAAATCAGAAGGTAAAGCTTCTACAAGTTTCTTACAAAGGAAACTTCAAATTGGCTACAATAGAGCTGCAAGAATTATTGATATGATGGAAGAAAAAGGTATCGTTAGTAAAGCAAATCATGTTGGTAAACGTGAAGTTCTTTAAACAATTCTTAATTTTTTTTTTTCTAACAGCAAACCTTTTTGCAAATGAAAAAAATCAAATAGTAGATCAACTAAATAATTTAAATTCATTAGAGTTTACTTTTAATCAATTAATAAATGACAAAACAGAAAAAGGAAGCTGCCTCTTAGAGTTTCCAGGAAAATTAAAATGTGATTACTTTGATGATAAAGAGAAGGAATTAATTATAAATAATAAGAGATTAGCAATTACTCAGAAAAAATATAATAAAACTTACTATTACCCTATATCAAAATCTCCATTTTTAAATATCTTGTATAAAGATAAATTATTAGAAATAGTTCAATTGGGTGAGTTAGAACTAGAAGATCAAATGATAAGGCTAAATTATTCTAATGAAAATCAAGTATCTGTTTTGTTTGATAGAAAAAATTTAGACTTAAAAGGTTGGGAAATCATCGATCAATACAACAATAATATAAATTTTACATTGAATGTTGTTGCTAAAAACGATGTCTATAAAAAAGATACTTTTAAAATACCTGAAATAAACTAAGCCACAAAATCTATTTCTTCTTCTTTGAAAATTTCAAAACCTTTTGACTTATAGTTTTGTAAAGCATATTTATGATCTAAGCTACAAGTGTGTACCCACATTCTATTGGGGTTTTTTCTAGAAGCACTAGCTATTGCATGGTTTAAAAGTGTTGAGCCTAATTTTTGTCCTCTAAATTCTTTTAATATTCCCATATTTATTAATTCTACTTCATTTAAATTTGGGTGATATTCTTGCTCATAATAACCAATTAAGTCATCTCCATTTTTTAATACATGTGTTTCTAAATTTTTATTTGAAACATATTTTAACCATTCTTTATCAGACCAAAGAAGTCGATCTCTCCAATAATGATCAATACCTATTTGTTTGTAAAAAAACTTATTTAGTTGAAAGTCTTTTTTATCATCTAAAATTATTTTATGGTTTTCAGGTAAGTTTAGATCAATAAGTTTACTAAAATCCTTTATTTCTAAAAAATATCTTTGAACTCTTGAAACCATTAGTTCACCATTTTTCCAATTTTCTCACCAGCAAAAATATGAAAGTGTAAATGGGGAACTTCTTGACCTCCGTCACTTCCTAAATTTGTTAACGCTCGATAACCAGACTCTGTAGCTCCAACCAAATTTGAAACATGGGTTATAGCTTTATTAAACTCAACGATCTCTTTATCAGAGGCGTTTGCAGTAAAATCATCTAAATCTATATATTCACCTTTAGGTATTACTAAAACATGAATTTTTTTTTGGGGATTTATATCGTGAAAAGATAGAACGTATTCATTTTCATAAACTTTCTTACAAGGAATTTCTCCTCTAAGTATTTTTGCAAATATATTATTTTTGTTGTAACTCATTTTTGTCTTTTTTTAAGTTCACTCATTACGTCCTCGATCTTAATATTATTGGCTTCTAGGTAAACCATTAAATGATAAAGAACATCCGCAGCCTCGTGTATTTTATTAGAATCTTGATCTACAGCCTCGATTAATTCACCTACTTCTTCTTTTACTTTTGCAACACTTAAACTTTTATCGTTAAGAAGTTTATTTGTATAAGACTTATCAGGAGAAGAATTTTTCCTCTCTCTAATAGTTTTCATTAATTGCTCTAGATTTTCAAACATTTTATAATCTTACCGATACATTTTTTGATTTCAAATATTCTTTAGCTTCTTTTATTTTAAATTCACCGTAATGAAAAATAGAAGCAGCAAGAACAGCACTCGCACCACCTTTAACTATGCCATCATGCAGATGATCTAAAGTGCCTACTCCACCAGAAGCAATAACAGGAATATTAGTGCTGTCTGTAATGACTTTTAATAATTCAACGTCATAGCCAGATTTAGTTCCATCTCTATCCATAGAAGTTAGTAAAATTTCTCCAGCACCGTTTGTTTCTACCTGTTTAGCAAATTCAACAGCGTCAATACCTGTTTTGTTTCTTCCGCCGTGGGTAAAAACTTCCCATTTGTTTTCGGAAACTTTTTTAGCATCGATGGCTACTACAATACATTGAGAACCAAATTTTTTAGATGCTTCTTTAACAAAATTGATATCTTTAACTGCTGCGGTGTTTATAGATACTTTGTCTGCACCTGCTAATAATAAATCAGTTATATTTTGAATAGTTCTAACACCACCTCCAACCGTAAGAGGAACAAAGCATTCTTTTGCTGTTTTTCTTACAATATCAATAATTGTCTCTCTATTCTCGTTAGAAGCTGTTATATCCAGGAAACAAATCTCATCAGCACCACCATCGCTATAAATTTTAGCTTGCTCAACTGGATCTCCAGCATCTTTTAATTCAATAAAGTTAATACCCTTGACTACTCTTCCATTCTTAACATCAAGGCAGGGTATAATTCTATTTTTAAGCACTGATCTCCCTCGCTAATTCTTCAAGTTTAATATCACCATCGTAAATTGCCTTTCCTACAATGATACCTTCTATTTTATTGTTATTTAATTCTTTAGCTTTTTTTATATCATTAAGCGAAGAGACGCCTCCTGAAATCACAACGGGACAATTAGCAAGCTCTGCAATTTTTACAGTTTCATCAAAATTAGGACTGCTTTTCATTCCATCTCTATTAATATCTGTATAAATAATTCGGCTCACACCATAACTGTTCACCTCTCTAAGAAAGTCTGTAGTTTTAATATTAAGATTTTCTTTCCAACCTGATACGGAAAGGTTTCCATCTTTCGCATCTAATCCTAGAGCAATTTGGTCTTTAAATTTTTCACAAGCTTCTTTTAAAAATTCTTTATTTTTTATAGCACCACTTCCTAAGATTACTTTCTCAACACCTGCTTCGATATATTGTTTAATGCTATCTAGTGATCTTACACCGCCACCTATTTCCACTTTTAAATCATATTTACTAACTATCTGCTTAATAACATCTAGGTTAATTGTCTTTCCAGTTAAAGCTCCATCTAAATCAACAATGTGTAAATTTTTAAAACCATGATCTTTGTATTTACCAGCTTGATCAATTGGTGAAGTTTCATATTCAGTTTTATTGTCAAAATCTCCTTTGATTAATCTCACACATTTTTTATCTTTTATGTCTATAGCTGGAAATATTTTCATTATAATTTTAAAAAATTATCAATTATTTTTAATCCTGTTTTATCACTCTTCTCAGGGTGAAATTGTGTTCCAAACAAATTATCCTTCTCAACCGCACAAACAATCTTAGATGAATAATCTGTTGTTGCTGAGATAACCGAATTATCTTGTGGAACAAATTCATAACTGTGCACAAAATACATGTGAGATTTATTTTTTATATCTTTAAAAATTTTGCTTTCTTTTTGAATGTCTATTTCATTCCAACCAATATGCGGAAGTTTAAATTTACCATTTTGATTATCAATTTTAGAAACTTTACCGGCAATCCATCCTAAACCTTTTGTTTCTGCTTCTTCAAAGCCAATATCGGCAAACATTTGTAAACCCACACAGATTCCTAATAATGGTTTCTTATTCATAATTGCGAAATCTTTTAGCGTATCTACCAATCCGTCAATACTGTTTAAGGAGTCTGCACAACTTTTAAATGATCCTTGGCCAGGTAAAACAATTTTATCACTAGATTTTATTTTATTTATATCAGAAGTTACTTCTAATTTAACTTTACCTTTAGCGGCCTCAGTAAAAGAGTTAATGACTGAGCTTATATTGCCCGATTGGTAGTCAACAATAGTGACGTTCATCAAAATTAAATAGAGCCTTTTGTCGAAGGTATTGAATTTTTAATTCTTTTATCTATCGCTAACGCATCTTTTAATGATCTAGCTAAACCTTTGTAACAAGACTCAATTTTGTGGTGACTATTTTCACCGTAAATATTTTCTACGTGTAAAGTAACTCCGGCAGATTGAGAGAATGCTTGGAACCACTCTTTAAACAATTCTGTATCCATCTCACCAAGTTTCTCAACTGGTAAATTAACTTTCCAAATTAAATAAGGTCTATTTGATACATCAATTGAAACTCGGCTAAGGGTTTCATCCATTGGAATTATAGTTGAGGCATACCTTGTAATTCCTTTTCGATTGCCTGCAGCTTTTTTAATAGCTTCACCAATTGCTATTCCTGTATCTTCAGTAGTGTGGTGTAAATCAATGTGCGTGTCACCTTGAGCACTTACTTCTAAGTCTATTAATGAGTGCTTAGAAAGCTGTTCTAACATGTGGTCTAAAAAACCAATTCCGGTTTTTATTTTGTATTTACCTTTGCCGTCTAAATTAACGGAAACTGAAATGCTGGTTTCTTTTGTTTTTCTATTTATTTTTGCTTTTCTTGCCATAATAACGCAGATTAATATTTGATATATATATATTCACTCATTTTATCAATAAAGTAGATTACCTATTGAAGATCTTAAATTAATCTCCACATATAACGTTATGAATACAGCTGAAAAATGGCACGGTACTACAATTGTTTTACTTAGAAAAAATGGTGAAACAGTAGTTGCAGGTGACGGCCAAGTTAGTCTTGGCAACACAGTTTTAAAAAGCAAAGCAAAGAAAGTAAGAAAAATTGAAAGCAGAGGAGTCATTGCTGGGTTTGCAGGTTCAACTGCTGATGCATTAACCTTATTTGAAAGGTTAGAAGCAAAACTTGAAAAACATGCTGGAAACTTACAAAGGGCTGCTGTTGAATTAGCAAAAGACTGGAGAAGTGATAAATTTTTAAGAAGATTAGAAGCTTTAATGGCTGTTGCAGACAAGAAACATAGTTTTATAATTTCTGGAACAGGTGATGTTTTAGAACCAGAGGATGGAATAATTGGAATTGGATCAGGTGGTAATTATGCTTTAGCCGCTGCAAAAGTATTAGCTGAAACTGATATGAGCGCGGAGGATATAGCTAGAAAATCTATCAAAGTTGCATCTGACATATGTGTATTTACTAATAACAACATTACAGTAGAAAAAGTTTAACATGGCACCAACTAATAAAGTTACAAATTTAAAAGTAGTAAAAAATAAAAGTAAAGAGACTTCTAAAGTAAGCGCTTTATCACCTAGAGAAATTGTCTCTGAATTAGACAGATACGTTATTGGCCAAAAAGATGCAAAGAAAGCAGTAGCCGTTGCGTTAAGAAACAGGTGGAGAAGACAAGCTTTGTCAGATGAAATGAGAGATGAAGTTCTTCCAAAAAATATTTTAATGATTGGGCCAACAGGTGTTGGTAAAACTGAAATTTCTAGAAGACTTTCAAAATTAGCAGAAGCTCCATTTATTAAAGTCGAAGCAACAAGATTTACAGAAGTAGGCTACGTAGGAAGAGATGTAGAACAAATCATTAGAGATTTAATTGAAATAGCTATTGCTATGGAAAGAGAGAAGAAGAGAAAAGAAGTTAAGGCTAAGGCAGAGTTAAAGGCTGAAGAGAAAGTATTAGACGCTCTTGTAGGCAATAAGGCAAGTGTTGCTACAAGAGAGAGTTTTAGAAAAAGATTAAGAAACGGTGATTTAGATGATAATGAAATAGAAATAGAGGTACAAAATACTTCTTCTCCACTACAAAGTTTTGAAATACCTGGAATGCCTGGTGGAAACGTTGGAATGGTAAATCTCGGAGACATTCTTGGAAAGTCTATGGGTGGTAAAAAAGGCAAAAAGAAAAAGATGACTGTTAAGGAGTCACACGACATTCTAGTAGCCCAAGAGTCAGACAAAATGATCGAGGAAGATAAAATTATAACTGAAGCAAAAAAAGCCACAGAAGAAAACGGAATAGTATTTTTAGATGAAATAGATAAAGTATCTGCGAGAAGCGATAGGGTTGGCGGTGATGTTTCGAGAGAAGGTGTACAAAGAGACTTACTACCTCTTATAGAGGGAACAACTGTAAGCACTAAGCATGGTCCAATTAAAACTGATCATATTTTATTCATTGCCTCAGGAGCATTTCAATTAGCAAAGCCATCTGATTTATTACCTGAATTACAAGGAAGGCTTCCTATAAGAGTTGAGTTAGACGCATTAAAAGAAGAAGATTTCAAAAGAATTCTTAAAGAACCAGATAATAGTTTAATCAAGCAATACAAAGAGCTTCTTAAAACGGAAAACGTAAATTTAGAATTCACAGATGACGGTATTGATATGCTTGCTAAAATTTCAGCTGAGGTCAATTCTTCAGTGGAAAATATTGGAGCTAGAAGACTTCATACTATTATTGAAAAAGTTCTAGATGATATAAGTTTTAACGCAACTGATAGAGCAGGTGAAACTATAACTGTTAATCAAAAATACGTACAAGATAACTTAGGCAATTTAGTAAAAGATACAGATCTTTCTAAGTTTATATTATAAATTCTTAAGCTTAATAAGGATGGCTCCATCACCTCCATCTTTTTTTTCAGCCTCTTCTATTGAAATAATATAATTTTTTAATTCTTCATCAGAGCTTATAAAATCAGGAACTGAATACCTTAGTTTACTAAGATCATTCGAAACATATGTATCTTCACCAGACGTTGAGTGTAAACCTTTACCAGTTATTAATAAAATTTCTCTATATTTATTTTTAGAGCAAGAAATAATAATTTCTTTTACTTTTTTATTTGCCTCATCCAAAGTGTAGCCGTGAAGATCAAATTTGAATCTTTCTTTTCTGTTTATTGATTTCTTTCCTAAGTCTTTATCATAAACGTCAGTGGGGTTTTTAATATAAGATTGCCATACTTCGCTATCTTCATTTGAAAGGTCTTTTTTTTTAATCACTGACTAACGATTTCAGCTAGATACCAGTTAGGACTTGAATTTTTAATGTTTTTTGTAAATTTCCAAACATCTGAAACAAATTTTATTTTGTCTGGGCTTCCTTCGATAATCTTATCATTTTGATCTTTTTTGACAGAGATAACTTCAGCTACAAATTTTACTGTTGCAAATAGATCATCTTTAATTTTTTCATATTTTTCTACTGAAGATTCTTTAACTCCAATGAATGTAAATTCAGATTTCATGTTTTCTTTATTTCTTGCGTCAATAGCACTTTTAAAGTTATTGCTCATTGTTGCAGTTAAAAGACCTTTAAATTTTTTAGTATCTCCACTTGCAAAAGCTGTAAGAATAGTTTCGTAAGCAATCTCTGCTCCTTTTAAAAATTCTTTTTTGTCTTTACCTTCTAAAGTTTCAAGGTTCTGTTTAACTGGTTTTATTTCTTTTTTTGGTATGTTGAATTTTTCTTCTGCAAAACTTGGGTAAACTTTTGACTCATGGCCTGTTTTTCTGCCCAAAATACTTCTAAGTCGCAAGATAATAAATCCTGCAATCATTCCTAATAAAATTATGTCAATATAACCAAAACTATTACTCATAATTTGATAAATATACATTAATCATATATTTTTGTATCAGACAAATGAACCCATTTTTTATATTTTTTATAGCTCTTCCTGCACTTGAAATATTTCTATTTATTAAGATAGGCGGGCAAGTAGGAGCATTAAATACTGTCGCGCTTATTTTTCTAACTGCAATAATTGGTGTTTATTTTGCAAAATTACAAGGAATTCAAACATTAAAATCTGGAATGGTTAATTTGTACCAAAATAAAATGCCTATTTACGAAATCATGTCGGGAGCATCTATAGCTATAGCTGCACTCCTTCTTATAATACCAGGTTTTTTTACAGATTTAATTGGATTCTTATTATTAATTCCTTTTACAAGAAAAATAATATTTAGTTTAGTTTTAAAAAATAAATCTCAATCAGTAGTGAACCGTGAAGACGGAGCTATTGATGGAGAAATAGTCGATCATAAAAAAGATGAGCTATAAAATAATTGGAAAATATATAAAGGATTTGAACTTTAACATTCCTAACCCAAAAACATTTTTTCTACTCTCCAAAAATATATCTAACTACAAGATAAATATTGATATTAAGAGCGCGCAAGTTAAACAAAATATAATTGAAGTGTTAACCAGCTTGAGCCTAACACCGATAAAAGAAGATTTTGAAAAAATAAATACCAAAATCATTTATTCAACTATTGTCGAGTTAGAAAATGAAAAAATTCAAAAAGATGAAATGGAAAAAATTATATTAATTAATGTTCCAGGCGAAATTTATTCTGAATTAAGACAAATTTTTGTTTTTTTATTTGAAAATTCTGGTTTTAAGGATGTGAAAATAAATGAGACTGTCGATTTTGAAAAATTATATAATATGAGAAAGGTTCAATAAAAATTTTTTCTTAATTCCGATTTTAAAAAATCTTTATGTTTTTTAATTTCATCTTCCGAGATTTTCACAATTGTTTTGTTATAATCTTTAGTCTTATTTAAACGCTGAGCTTCTATATTATTAGAAAGATCAAATTTTGGTTCCTTAGCATCTAACAAATTAATATAAACTTCTCTTAACAACTCACAATCTAATAAAGCATTATGTTTTGTCCTTCTAGAAAGATCTATATTGAACTTTTTACATAGTGCATCTAGTGAATTTGAGGTTCCAGGAAATTTATTTCTAGCGACTTCTAATGAATCAATTACTAACTTTTTATCCATTTTTTCCTTTTTAAGTAATCCTAGTTCTCCATCTAAGAACCCTAGATCAAAAGGCGCATTATGAATTATAATTTTTTTATTTTTTACAAAAGTTAAAAATTCATCAGCGATAATATCGAATGTATCTTTGTCTTTTAAAAATTCTTCTGAAAAACCATGAACTTTAAATGCCTCGTTTGGCATACTTCTTTTTGGATTAATTAATTTATGAAATACTTTTCCCGTAGGAATTAAATCTTTAGTTTCAATACAAGCAATTTCAACAACCTTATGGCCTTCTTTAAATGACAACCCTGTAGTTTCAGTGTCTAAAAAGACTTCATTCATATTTAGATATTATAGTTGATAGATTTTTTTTTAAAATCTTTAAATTTTTTTCATTCACAATAACATAATCACAAAACTTGATTTTTTTATTATCTCTCATTTGCTTACTGTTTAATAAATTAAATAATTTTTTGTCTCCATTCTTTGACTTAAATCTTTTCAATCTAAGTTGCTTTTTTGATTTTATAAAAATTATTTTATCAAAATATTTCATGAGCTTGCTCTCAATTAATAGTGGAATTTCATAAAATAAGAGTTTTTTATTTTTATTTTTAAACGTAAATTTTTTCATTTTTTTTCTAACTAAGGGATGAATTATTTTTTCTAATTTTTTAAGTTCAGCGCTATTATTAAAAATCATTTTTTTGAGGTTTTTTTTAATTTGATTATTGTTTTTTATTTTGAACTTTTTACTAATCAAGCTCTTAAAACTAGAGCTTTTATAAAGTTCTTTAACTGCACTATCAGCACTAAATAATGGACCGTACTTACTAGACAAAAATTTGCTAGCTGTAGATTTGCCTGATGCCAATGAACCTGTAATGCCAATTTTAATCATTAAAGCTTTGAATTTAGTAGTTCGATTAATTCATTATCAATCTCTGGATTAATTTTATTCCATAAGTAAAAGGATTTTTGCCCTTGATATATAAACATATCAAGACCATTGAAAACTTTTCTGCCTTCCTCTTTGAGAAATTTATAAGTCTTTGTTTCTAATGGATTATAAATTGTATCAATATAAATAATATTTTCTTTCGTGCCTAAGAAGTTGAAATCAAAATCATCTCCATTTTTTAAACCCAGACTTGTAGCGTTTATAATTATATCAAATTTTTTTATTTCATCTCTCAAATTTTTCCATGGAGTTATATTGAGATAAGAAAATCTTTTTTTTAAAAATATACACTTTTCATTGGTTCGATTAGTTATTGATATTTCTTTAATCCCTGATTTTTGAAGGGATAAAATAACCGAAGGAGACACTCCTCCTGCTCCAATAATTAGAGCACTTTTATGTAAGTTACTATCAATCTCTTTAAGATATGCAGCCTGCAACCCAAACACATCAGTGTTTTCACCGACAATTTTATCATTATCTAACAAAACAGTATTTACTGACCCCGTAAGATCAGCATCATTAACAATCTTATCAGTTTGATTAATTATTTTTTGTTTAAAAGGTAAAGTAACATTAATTCCAGTTAATTCATGATTTCTTATTTTCTTTACAATATCTTTTAAATCTTCATCTTTTGCTTCTATTATCGAATAACTTGCATCTAAGTCGTATTTATCAAACCAATATTTATGTAAAACTGGTGACAAAGAATGTTTGATAGGGTTGCCAATAATTCCAAATTTCTTTTTCATTTTTTAAATTGATCTATATAGCTAATTATTTCTTTTATAGGTAAACCCATAATAGAATCTCTATCTCCTTTTACATATTCAAATAGTTCTAATCCGTCTGCCTCGATTTGGTATACACCGTATGCTAATAACGTTTCTGTTTTTATTTTATCTAAATATTTTAATAGTGAAGAGTCATCTAAATTTTTCATTTTCAATTCTGAAGAATCGGTATGATTCCAAATCATTGCTCCGTTTTTCGATATACAAACTGAACTTATTAAATAATGTATCGAATTATTAAGTTTTTTTAGAATTGAGAAAGCTTCTTCTCTTGATTTTGGTTTATTAATTAACTCATTATCTAATGAGACAACACTATCTGCACCGAGTACTAAACGATCTGGATTTTTATTGCTTACTTTAATAGATTTTATTTCAGCAAGGTTTTTAGAAATAATTAATGGATCTGCTCCTTCTGCGAGAAGGGAGTCTTTGATTTCATCTTCGTCCACATTTGAGACCATAACCTCATTATTAATCTTATATTTGTCTAAAATTTGTTTTCTAACACCACTTTTCGAAGCTAAAATTATTTTCATTTATTTCTTTTTATATCAATGATCTTTAAAATCGAAGCAGCAGTTTCCTCTACAGACCTTCTAGTAACATCAATTACAGGCCAATTGTTTTTTTTAAAAAGTTTTTTAGAATCTTCGACTTCTTTTTTAATTGCATCTAAATCTGTATAATCTTTAAGCTTTTGATCTTTCATTATTGCTACTCTATTTCTTCTAATGTCAGATAATCTCTCTGGGTCTGCTACTAAACCTATTATACAAGAAGTGTTATTAGACTTTAAATTTTCAGGTATTTTCTGATCCAATACTAAAGGAATATTGACTGTTTTATAACCTCTATTAGCTAGATATATAGAAGTTGGGGTTTTGCTGGTTCTGCTTACACCTAATAAAATTACATCTGCATTATTAATATCATCTACTTTTTTTCCATCGTCGTGGGACATTGTAAATTGTATAGCCTCAATTCTTTTATAGTAATCTTCATCTAGAACGTGTTGAGCGCTTGGTTTATGTATAGCTTTTTGGTTAAGTAATTTAGAAAAGCTTAAAATTAAGTTTCCTAAAACACCAAAACATGGAACAGAGAACTTTTCGCTTTGATTTGCTAGGTATTTGGCTAATTTAGTCTCAACAATCGTATACAATATTATAGCATTATCAATTTGATCACATTCTTTGATTATCTTGTCTATTTGCTGTTCAGTTCTTATAAAGGCAAATTCTTTCTTATCATACTCGAAGTTGGCAAATTGAGATTTGAGAGATAAAAATATTCTATCTAATGTCTCTCCAGTTGAGTCAGACACAAGATATACATTGTATTTTTCGTTCATAACTTTGTTAATAAAGTATTAATTAGTTACTTTTTTACATATTTAAAAAAAAGTAGAAAAAATAACTAACATTAATTAACACTATTTAAACATTTTGTTGAATGTTAATAATATGGTTTTTTTGATGTTTATAAAATCAATAAACGTTCCAAAATCATATTTTTCAAGGAAAGTTATAAATGGTCTTATGTATAAAAAGTGTATAATTCGTTATATAACTAAATAACAGGACCTAAAGCATTTATTACACTTAAAAACTTTTTATTATTTAATGAATAGTCTTAAAGAAATATTAAAAAATAAAAAAATTTGTAAATCAGTTTGGTTTATGAGACAAGCTGGGCGTTATTTACCTGAGTTTCGAGAAATTAGATCACAAAATCAAGATTTTATTAATCTTTGTCTCGATAGCGAGTTAAGTTCTGAAATTACACTACAACCAATCGAAAGATTTAATCTAGACTCTGCAATAATTTTCTCGGATATTTTGATGGTACCTTATGCACTTAATCAAAAAGTGGAATTTTTAAAAAATCATGGTCCAAAACTAGCAAATTTTGATTTAGAATTTTTTTTAAAAAATGATGATCTCGAATTTACTGAGAAACTTAAACCAGTTTATAAAGCGATAGAAATTACTAGAAAAAAATTAAATAAAGAAAAATCATTAATATCTTTTATAGGGGCTCCATGGACTTTATTAGTATACATGATTGGAGCTAAACAAAATAAAAATGAAATTGATTTAAAAATAATTAATAAAAAAAAAGATGAAATTAATTTGATACTAGAAAAATTAATTAACTATCTTTGTTTGCATATTGAAAATCAAGTTAAAGCAGGGGCTGACGTAGTTCAAATTTTTGATTCTTGGGCTGGATCAATACCACAAGAAGATCTTAATAACTTTTGTTATTCTCCAAATTCTAAAATTGTAGAGTTTTGTAAAAAGAAAAATATACCTGTAATTTGCTTTCCAAGAGGTATTAAAGAGAATTACAAAGATTTTAATAGTTTGGTAAAGCCAGACGGGATAAATATAGATTACACTATTAATCCCAATTGGGCTAAAGAAAATCTGAAAGACACAGTAATTCAAGGAGGGCTAGACCCAAAAACTTTATTATTATCAGATGAAGAAATATACAGTAATGCTAAAAAATATTTAGACGCATTCAAAGGTTTGCCTTATGTTTTTAATCTAGGACATGGTATGCTTCCAGAAACAAACCCAGACAAAGTAGATAAATTAATAAAATTTTATAGAGAATATTAATAATGCAAAACGATCACCCAGAAGTAAAATTTGGCAAAACAGGTGTTCTTTTAATAAATTTAGGAACACCAGATTCAACAAGCTGGTTGGATATAAGAAAATACTTAAAAGAATTTCTATCTGACCGAAGGGTAATAGAAGTTAATCCTATACTGTGGCAAATCATTTTAAACTTATTTATACTTACTTTTAGACCATCCAAAACAGCACACGCATACAAAAAAATTTGGAGAAAAGAGTCGAACGAGTCCCCACTGCTTTATTTTACAAGAAGCCAGGCAGAAAAATTAAATAAAAAAGTAGGAAATGAAAAAGTTATTGTTGATTTTGCAATGAGATATGGAAACCCTAGCATAAAATCAAAACTCAATATTCTTAAAGATGCTGGATGCGAAAATATAATAATTCTTCCTCTGTATCCACAGTATGCAGCAGCAACTACAGCAACTGTTTGTGATGAGGTTTACAGGTCGCTGATGGGCATGAGGTGGCAACCAAGTTTACAGGTTATACCTCATTATGAAAGTGAGCCAACATACATAGATGCGCTTGTAAAAAGTGTTAAGAAAAAATTAGGAAGCATAAATTGGAAACCAGATTTAATTATTTCTTCATATCATGGTATTCCAAAAAAATATTTTGACAAAGGCGATCCTTATCATTGTTACTGTCATAAAACCACAAGACTAATGAAAGAGAACTTTAATGAAATAGATATTCAAACTACTTTTCAGTCGAGGTTTGGTCCTCAAGAGTGGTTAACACCTTACACAGATAAAACTTTAGAAAGCTTGCCAAATAAAGGGGTTAAAAATTTATTAGTTATATGCCCAGGTTTCGCCTCTGACTGTGTAGAAACCTTAGAGGAAATTGATATTCAAGGAAGAGAAAGCTTTATGGATAATGGCGGTGAAAATTTTGATTTAATACCTTGCCTAAATGACAATTCAGATCATATTAATCTGTTTGAAAAGCTAGTTAAAAAATATATTTAAAGATGAATACTTACCTCCTGTTCAAATCCTTACATCTTATAGCAGTTGTTTCATGGATGGCAGGACTTTTATATTTGCCGAGAATATTTGTTTATCATTCAGAAGCACACCACGAGTCCCAGAAAACAGTATTTAAGACAATGGAAAGAAAACTTTATAATTATATTATGATGCCGGCTATGTTGTTATCTTGGTTGTTTGGCATGTTATTAATACACAGCCTTGGATTTAATGTTTTTTCTGAATTGTGGATGCAATTAAAAACAGCATTAGTTGTTATATTAACTTTTTACCATTTTTTACTTGGAAAATATCTTGAAGAATTTGCAATAGATAATAATACTAAACCTTCAAAGTACTTTAGAATTATTAACGAAGTGCCTACAATAATACTCATTGTCGTCGTATTTCTTGTGGTTTTTAAACCATTATAAAAGGTCTTGAATTTTTCTAAAAAAAACATATATTTTTAGTACTTCCCAAATAATCAACTCAATCACATGAACTTACAAGAACTAAAACAAAAGAACCCGGCAGAACTTATTAATGAGGCAGAAAAGCTTGGAATTGAAAACCCAAGCACACTAAGAAAACAGGAAATTCTTTTTGCTATATTAAAGAAATTAGCAGAGAAGAATGAGCAAATTACAGCCACAGGTGTACTAGAAGTATTGCAAGACGGCTTTGGATTTCTTAGAGCGATTGAGTCAAATTATTTGCCAGGACCAGATGATATCTATGTAAGTCCAAGCCAAATCAGAAGATTTGGTTTAAGAACAGGGGACTCAGTAGAGGGAGAAATTAGAGGGCCAAAAGATGCAGAAAGATATTTTGCTCTGTTAAAAGTAAATAAAATTAATTTTGATGAACCTGAAAAAGGAAAAAATAAAATTGCATTTGATAATTTAACACCTCTTTATCCGAATGAGAGGATAAAGTTAGAAGTTGAAAGCACAAAGGTTGAAAAGAAACCCGATAATACTGCAAGGCTTATAGATTTGGTTAGTCCAATTGGTAAAGGACAGCGTTCATTAATTGTTTCACCACCACGAGCTGGTAAAACAATAATTCTTCAAAACATTGCTCAGTCAATTACAGCAAACCATCCTGAATGTTATCTAATGGTTCTTTTAATTGATGAAAGACCAGAGGAAGTAACAGATATGCAAAGGTCGGTAAAAGGTGAAGTAGTAGCGTCAACATTTGACGAGCCAGCTTCAAGGCACGTAGCCGTAGCAGAAATGGTAATCGAAAAAGCTAAGAGATTGGTTGAACACAAGAAAGATGTAGTAATTTTATTAGATTCGATAACAAGATTGGGAAGAGCTTATAATGCTGTTATACCAAGCTCGGGAAAAGTTTTAACTGGTGGTGTCGACGCTAATGCACTTCAAAGACCTAAAAGATTTTTTGGTGCAGCCCGTAACGTAGAAGAAGGTGGTTCATTAACTATTATTTCCACAGCTTTAATCGATACAGGAAGTAGGATGGACGAAGTGATATTTGAAGAATTTAAAGGAACAGGTAATTCAGAATTAATTCTTGATAGAAAAGTCGCAGATAAAAGAATTTATCCAGCTCTTGATATAACAAGATCAGGAACAAGAAGAGAAGAGTTATTATTCCAGAAAGATGACCTTTCAAAAATGAACGTTCTAAGAAGAATAATTAGTCCAATGGGTACGATGGATGGTATCGAGTTTCTAATAGCAAAATTAAAAAATACAAAAAATAATGCTGATTTCTTCGATTCAATGAACAAATCAGCTAATTAATATTATTGTACCGTTTGATTGTTGAAATTTGTTTCGTGTAAATAGAAACTAATTATACTCTCTAATGTTTCTACCTTATTTTTTAAAGAAATAGACTCTAATAATTTTTGTTTTTCTTCATTAGTAATCGGAGCAATCATTGCTAAAGTATTTATTTTTTGAGATTGATCTAATTTTTCAAACTCTTTCCAATTCAATAAAAGCCCATTTCTCTTGAAAAAATTTTTTGCACTATCCATTAAAGGCTTCGTATCTATTAGATTGTTAGTCTCAATATTATCTTCATTAAAATCTTTATAATCGACTTTAAATTCCCGGTATAATTTATTGTTTGAGATTTCCTCCAAAATTTTAAACCTGGAGATGCCTGTAAGGTTTATTAAAATTCTGCCATCTTTACTCTTCTGATAATCACTAATCTTACCTAAACAACCCACTTGATAAACGCTTCCACTTTCTTTTTTAGATTGAACCATGCCCATTAATTTATCTCCGTTATAAGCGTCATTTACTAAATTTAAATATCTTTGCTCAAATATATTCAACGGTAAGTTAGTTTTAGGAAAATAAATTACCCCACTTAATGGAAATACAGGAAGGGTCGAAGGTAAATTTTTCATGATTATATTATATAAAAAAAAATAACTTGCGGGTAGCGGCATTTTATAATGGTTGACCATTTGTTGCAGCCTATACTATACTAATTTAATTGCGGGCATAGCTCAGTGGTAGAGCGTCTCGTTGCCAACGAGAAGGTCGAGGGTTCGAACCCCTTTGCCCGCTCCAAAATAATGGAAGATTTATCCAAAAAAAAATGTGTAGCATGTGATGGTAGCATTCCACCATTTGATACAAGTGAAATACACAAGTACTTAAAAAAAGTTGATGATTGGGATGTAAAAAGCAATGATGATAAAAGTTATTATTTAATTAAAGATTTTAAATTTAAAAATTTTGAGGATAGCTTAAACTTCACTAACAAGGTTGGAGAGATAGCAGAGCAAGAAAATCATCATCCAGATATCACTTTTGGCTGGGGCTATTGTAAGATAAAAATTTTTACCCATGCCATCAAAGGATTAGCTGAGAGTGATTTTATATTAGCAGCAAAGATTGATAAGTTAGATTAATGATTGAAGTGTCTGATGCCTGTAAAAATCATTTTTATTTTTGCTTTATTAGCAGCATTAATAACTTCTTGATCTCTTATTGAACCACCTGGTTGCACAATAGTTTTTACACCAGCTTTGATTAAGGCGTTAATTCCATCAGCAAAAGGAAAAAAAGCGTCCGATGCTGCTATTGAATTTTTAATTTTTGAGGATTGAAATTGCTTTGCTTTTTGAACAGCGATTTTACAACTATCTAATCTGCTTGGTTGTCCAGCTCCAATACCGATAGTTGAAAAATTATTACATAATACTATCGCATTAGATTTTACATATTTACAAATATTAAATGCAAATTGTACTTCAGCTAATTCTTTTTTGGTTGGCTTTAATTTAGTCACGCACTTCAATTTTTTTTTATCTATTACGATATTATCTTTGCTTTGTACTAAAAAAGAACCATCAAATGTTTTTATAGAAGAGAGATTTTTCAAATTAAAATTTGAAATATCAATAATCCTTAAATTTTTCTTTTTTTTAAGAATATTTAAGGCATCTTTATCAAATCCATTGGCGAGAATAACTTCTAAAAAGTTTTTATTTATTACTAGGGCTATTTTTTTATTTATCTTATAGTTACAAGCTATAACTCCACCAAAAGCACTAATAGGATCTGAGGCATATGCATTTTTAAAAGAGATTAAAGGAACTTTATTTTCTGATACACCACAAGGATTTGCATGCTTAATAATTACAGTCCCGGAATTTTTCTTTAAAGAATTTAAGATTTCCAATGATGCAAACATATCATTGTAATTGTTGTAGCTGAGTTCTTTACCGTGAATTTGATCAAATTTTAAATGTTTATCATTATAGTCGTTTACATAAATTGAACTTTGTTGATGTGGATTTTCACCGTATCTCAGCCTTTGCAATTTTCTCCCAAATATTGTTTTTCTTTCAGGAAATTCAATCTTGAGTTTTTTATTAAACCAATTAGCAATCATTGCATCATAATATGCGGTTAAACCAAATGCTTTTGAGGACATTAATTCCCTAAATTTTAAGGAAGTTTTTCCTTTAAGGTTTTCTAATTCTTCAATCAGAGAACCATAATCATCTTTATTTGTTATAATTGTAACATTATTAAAGTTTTTTGCAGCGGCTCTTACCATTGTTGGTCCGCCAATATCAATATTTTCAATAATTTGTTTTGGATTTTTTGAGCTTAAAACAATTTTCTGAAAAGGATAAAAGTTAACAACTATTAAATCAATAGCAGGAAAATTTTGTTTAGACATTTCACTTTTATGTTTTTTATTTTGTCTATCATGAAGAATTCCAGCATGTATTTTTGGATGGAGTGTTTTAACTCTTCCATCCAGCATTTCTTTAAAGCCTGTATATTTTGAAAGCTCTGTACACTGATATCCTAGCTTTCTAATTGAAGCATAAGTTCCTCCAGAACTTATAATATTAATATTGAATTTTTTAAGAGTTTTCAGTAGCGAAACTAAGTTTTCTTTATTAGAAACTGATATCAAAGCATTCTTAATTTTCAAATTCATGATTAAATATTTTTTTTAATTTCCCAGTTAAAAGTTTTATTTTTATTAACCAAATTACCACTAATTGTTATACATGTATTATCTAATATTTTTTTTCCACCTAAAAATATACTTTTTTCGATTTCTAAAATTTCATCTTTGACAGTAAAAATGAGTGATTTATTTTTAGAAATTTGAATTAAAGCACTATTTCCGCTCATAGTTTTAACAGCACTCAGATCTGGATTAATGTGAAATCTAAATGCGTATCTTATTGGATATCCATCTTTTGCTTTAATGATGTGATCTATCCCTTTTAAATAGTTGTTTACTTTGTCTATATAAATTTCTCTTTTATGAGTGCATCCAAACTTTTTTTCGTAACCATTATTAGAAGATGAACAACCAATTAGTCCATTTTCATCTTTAGAAAACAACTCAAAAGATTTAAAGGTGTCTTCAATGGAGTTTCCAAAAACTTTTTTTATCATTTCACTTTTCTCAAACTTTGTGACAGATGTATCATTAATGCTTAAAGTTGATTGGCACGCTGTAAGTCTACTCAGTGCTTCAGCTCTTTTTGATATGTGACCACCAAATCCTGAATTAGTAATAATTTTTATCCCATCTAAAAAATATTCAAAAGAGAGAGGCCCCGATTGATATGATTTTGAAAATTTTTGCTTTGGAGGTCTTTCCGTATCTATTACTAAAAAATGATTTTTATGTTTTATCTTAAATAATCCACCTATATTTTTATTTTTACTATTAGGTTTAAATTCATCTAAGTACTTTTGAATTTGATTTAAGTTTACAACAGAAGCTCCATTAAATAGTGGCAGTTGCTCATTTGGTGTTTTTATAAAATGAATACAATTTAGATTTTTATCTATTATGTCTTGTAAAAATTCAGGTACATATTTTTGACTATCTTTAATAAGCTCTTTACAAAATATTAAATATTTTGCAAAAAATATTAAATCATTTGGATTTCGTGATAGTGGAAAACCATCATTGTCAAAAAAATCTTTTATTAGTGTTTCTAATTCTTTGATACCAATATTATAATTTTCTTCGTACTCTTTAAAAACAAGTCCAGTTAGAATTATAGCAGTTAAAATCTCGATCTTTTTTTTTGTATCACTTTCAAATCTTATATTTCGTCTTAAATGATTGGTTTGGCTAATTATACAATTTAAAAAATTTCTTCTAAAATCAAAAGTACTATTATTTAAAATAATATCTACATTAAGAATCCAGCTAATAATTCTAGTGCTTAATGTTGAAGTCTCCCAAGTTTTTTTTCTATATTTTGAATTTTTTAACATCCAAATATAAATAATTTTTTTTATTTTAGTGTGGTCTGTTTTTCTATCAATAAGGCTAAGCCATAAAAAACTATGCATTTGTTTTTCATCTTTTTTTTCATCATCTAACCAAAAAATATTTGGATCTATTTCGTTAACTTTAAATGAGTGAGTCCTGTATGACGTAATAATTGATAGTAAAAATGAATTTGGATTATAATAAACCTGTTGCGGTGTTTTAGACTCTAATGATTTATTATAATTTTTTGATGAGAAATATATTTTTTTAAAAAATTTGATTAAGGTTATTTGGCAGGCAATCAAATAAAAGTAGACACTTTTCAGTCCAAACATTTATTAATTATTTCTAAGAATTTCTATATTTTTTTTAAGGTCACCCTTATTTTCTTTAAAGATAGTTGACCCAGACACAAGTATATTTGCGCCAGCATTCTTTGCTTTAGAACAGTTTTCAAAGTTAATTCCACCATCTATTTCAACATCTACATTTAAATTATTTTTATTAATTAATTCTCTTACAGCCTTAGTTTTTTCTAAAACTTCCGGCATAAACTTTTGACCCCCAAATCCAGGTTCAACACTCATAATGAGAACCAAGTCTATTTCATTCAGATGTTCTTTTATCAAATCAATTTTTGATTTTGGTTTTAGTGATATTCCAATTTTTTTGTTATGTTCTTTAATTAGTCTAATTGTTTTGGATACATCAGTGGTTGCTTCCGGGTGGAAAGTAATGATGTCTGCACCGGCATTGGCAAAGTCTTTAATAAAATTATCGACAGGTGAAATCATCAGATGAACATCAAATATCTTTTTTGTTAACGGTCTAAGTTTTTTTATTACTTCAGGGCCAATAGTTAAATTTGGCACAAAATGTCCGTCCATTACATCAATATGGATATAGTCAGCTCCAGCCTTTTCTAATGAGATTACTTCTTGTCCCAATTTGCTAAAATCGGCAGATAAAACTGAAGGTGAAATTTTAATTAAACTGCTCATATTTTGTTTATATTTTAAACTAAAACTTTGTCAAAAAAATTAAAAGTCTAGTTGAATAACTGATATAGCTGTCTTGAAAAATCGCTTTCTAAGGGAAACGCTAACATTCCCCAGACGTCATAACCTAAAATGTATGGCATTGCGTAAAATCTAAAAAGATAAAAAAACCATGCAACATAAAGTGCAATAAAAGGCCCAAATAAAAAACTTGGGGTTATAAATTTAAATAAGTTTATGATCGGATTAGTGTATTTAACAAAAACTCTCATAAAAAAGAAAGTAGAGTCTTCTCTTTGAAAAATGTTCATGAAAGCTCTGCCAATCAAAGTCCACATTATTGTTCCAAGAACATAATCTAAAACAATTGCCCAAGTAGGTATCATATTTTTAAAATATCATGATTTAGTCAAAAAAAAAGGGGCGAAAAAATCGCCCCTTTTAATTTTAAATATTTAGTTGGTACTACTGTTTACCAAGGATTGGTTTACCCGTTGGTATTCTAGTATCATCTACCATTTTCTGTACAGAAGGAGATGGCGCTTTAGTCATTAAACTAACCACAACCATTACAACTAAACAGATAGGAGCACCGATTAATCCAAATCTTAAGTGGTCGATACCTAAGAATGGAGTATTAACCCCGCCCCACATTGGCACTGAGAATTTAGGGAACACCCACGTTAAGTATAATGTTCCTGAAACAATTCCAGCTATGATACCAGCGATTGCACCTTGTCTTGTAGCTCTCTTCCACCATACACCAAGCACAAGTGGGAAGAATAAGCCTGACATCGCAAAGTCAAACGCCCAAGCAACCGAACCTAAAATACTTGTTAGCCTGAAAGAGGCTATGTAAGCACCAGCAGCTCCGATTATTACTAATAGTACACGAGCAACTAAAAGTCTTTTAGCTGTATCAGCTTTTGGATCTATGATTTTGTAGTAAATATCATGAGATAAAGCATTTGATATCGCTAACACAAGACCATCTGCAGTTGACATAGCAGCAGCCATACCTCCAGCAAACACTAATCCAGAGATTACAAACGGTAGTCCCGCTACTTCTGGAGTAGCTAATACTACAACGTCACCTCTCATGAACCATTCGTTCAACTGAAGTATACCGTCACCATTAAAGTCTGCGATAAATACTTGTTTAACTTCAGACCATCTTTGCACCCACTCTATCGACTGAACTTCAGAAATAGATTTTCCAATAATTCCAGTTGGTAGATTTGGATCCATCAATGCCAACTTAGACAATGTCGCTAACATAGGCGCTGAAGAGTAAAGTAAGAAAATAAAGAATAGCGACCATGCTACTGATTTTCTTGCTGCTCTAACAGAAGGAGTTGTAAAGTATCTCATTAAGATATGAGGTAACGATGCAGTTCCCACCATCATACAAATCGCTAACGATAAGTATTTCCAGACAGCCATTCCACCTTCAGGTACTCCAGAGTGAGAACCAGAGATGTATTTCAATCCTCCTGGTACCCCAGCTGCTTTCATATCTGCGGCGCTGTTTTTAACTAGTCCAAATTGTTGTTCAAGTTCACCAAGTCTTGCAACCTCATCACCTAACATTAAGTGAGGGAAAATTCCTCCACCAACATTAGAACTGATCCAGAATACTGGTATCAAGTAAGCGATGATTAATACAATGTACTGAGCAACCTGAGTCCAAGTTACGGCTCTCATCCCTCCAAGCATTGAACAGATAAGGATACTTATTAATCCTACCCATACACCTGCTTCGAATGGAATACCAAGAGCTCTAGAAGCAATTGTTCCCGTAGCGTTAATTTGTGCTGTTACATAAGTAAATGATGCTATGAAAAGCACGAATACAGAGCAAGCTCTTACAAGATTACCACCGTATCGTGTTCCGATAAAATCAGGAACTGTGTAACATCCAAATTTTCTTAAGTACGGAGCCATTAGAGTTGCAACAAGTACGTATCCACCTGTCCAACCTACTAAGAAGGCCATATAAGTATAGCCACCAAAGTAAACTCCACCCGCTAAGGCTACGAAAGAAGCACCTGACATCCAGTCAGCTGCTGTCGCCATCCCGTTAAATACGGTTGGCACTTGTCTTCCTGCAACATAGTAGGCATCTACATTTATGGTTCTTGATAAATAACCGATTGCGGCATAAATCAAAACCGTGAAAGCCACGAACATCACTCCGATGTTTTTAGCTGACACACCTGCTTGTTCCGCAATAGCCATCAAAATGATGAATACTAAGAAACCACCAGTGTAGGTCCCGTATATTTTAGGAAGGTTTTTTATAAAATCACCTTTAAACATTAGTCATCTCCTCTCTCTGAGAAGCCATGTTCTTCGTCGATTTTTTCTTGTTTATTTGCTGTCCAAAACAAAATTATCACGAATGCAAGAAGTGAACCTTGCGCTGTCATGTAATATGCTAAAGGATAGCCAAGAAAAGACATCGTGTTCAGTTCAGAACCAAACATGAAAATGACCAATGAGAAGAAAGCCCAAAGAGCCAATGTTACAAACATGTGGTTCTTGGTCTTTTCCCAATATGCGTCTTTATTTGACATATTTCCCCCTATTTATTTTTAACTTTTTACGTAAAAAGTACTTTAATTGTTGAAACCATACCCATTATGAGTTGAATTTAAAGAGAAAAAAGCGCCCTAAAACCACATTGAGGTGCTATAAGATAAGAAAAATAAGGGTTTTTTAAATACAACGTGAAATTGAATACTAAACATATACTAAATACCCTAAAAATCATGAGGGAGTATCTTTTCCCAATTGAGAAGATTACTAGTTATTTTGGCAGTATAAATTCCAAAAAAGATCTTCAAAAATTTATTCAACAAAGATCAGCTCATGTCACCCAGACAACTTTGTATGGTTATTTGAAGACGAGAATAGGCGTTAAGTTTACAGCAATGGTTGAAGATGATGTTTTTTCAAAATCAATAAATATTGCCAAATGGAACATCTACATGGCTGCAATAGCAGACTGTGCTTTTTATGCATACTCATATTTGATGGTAGAAAAAAATCTTAAAGAAAATGATTGTAAAGAAATTTATCTAGAAATTATTGAAAATGAGAAATTAAACGGGTTAACAGACGAAATTTACCAAAGAGCAAAAAAAGAATTTTTAAATCGATATGAAAAAATAGATTTTAATAAATATTATTTAGAAAATCCTTTTAAAGAAAGCTGCTTAGCGCTTTACAACTGGGCTCCAATTGCAGACGAACTTAAAACTTTAGATAAAGAAATAGTTTTAAATTCAATGAGATTAAAGTGGAATTTAAAAATTGATGAATTTAAAAAATTAACTAAAAATTTAAAATTTAATTAATCTCTATTTTGTCTATTTTCTACTAATGAAGTAACCACACTTGGGTCAGCCAAAGTTGTAGTGTCACCTAAATTATCTGGTTCGTTTGCTGCAATCTTTCTTAAAATTCTTCTCATAATTTTTCCAGATCTTGTTTTAGGTAAACCTGGAGCAAATTGAATTACATCAGGATAACAAATAGGACCGATTTGTTTTCTTACCCACTGTTTTAAATCTCGTTCTAAATCGCCAGTAGGATTTTCTCCAGCATTAAGAGTTACATAACAATATAATCCGTTTCCTTTTATACTGTGTGGAAAACCAACAACAGCAGCCTCAGCTACTTTTGGATGAGCAACAAAAGCGCTTTCTATTTCAGCAGTACCAAGGTTATGTCCAGATACAATAATTACATCATCAACACGTCCTGTAATCCAATAGTAACCATCTTTATCTCTCCTGCAGCCGTCACCAGTAAAATACTTTCCATCAAATTGAGAAAAATATGTATCGATAAATCTTTGGTGATCACCGTAAACAGTTCTCATTTGTCCAGGCCAAGAACCAGCCATACATAATCTTCCTTGTCCCTCGCCTTTTATAATTTTCCCGTCTTTATCTACTAATAAAGGTTTTATTCCATAGAAAGGTTTAGTTGCAGAGCCAGGTTTTAAATCAATGGCTCCTGGTTGAGGTGCAATTAATATACCTCCAGTTTCAGTTTGCCACCACGTATCAACTATTGGGCATCTTGAGTCACCAACAGTTTTATAATACCACATCCATGCTTCAGGATTTATTGGCTCACCAACTGTTCCAAGTAGTTTTAAAGATTTTCTGCTAGTTTTTTTAACTGGACCATCGCCTTCTCTCATCAAAGCACGAATTGCAGTAGGAGCAGTATAAAATATATTAACTTTATGTTTATCTACAATTTGCCACCATCTTGAATTGTCTGGATAATTTGGAACTCCTTCAAACATTATTGTTGTAGCTCCATTAGCAAGTGGACCATAAATAATATAACTATGTCCTGTTACCCATCCAATATCAGCAGTACACCAGTAGATATCGTTAGGTTTATAATCAAAAATATATTGATGTGTCATTGAAGCATAAACCATGTAACCGCCTGTAGTATGTAAAACTCCTTTAGGCTTGCCAGTTGAACCAGAAGTATAAAGAATAAATAAAGGATCCTCTGCACTCATTTCTTCAGGATCACATTTTGTAGGCATAGAGGAAATTAATTTTTTATATGAAATATCTCTTTCATCGTTCCAATTAACTTGATTTCCAGTTCTTTCTACAACAACGCATTTTTTTACATTTGGACATTGTTGCAGAGCTTCATCTGCAATTTTCTTAAGAGGAATAATTTTACCTCCTCTTACCCCTTCATCTGCTGTAATTAAGTAATCAGACTCACAGTCATTAATCCTTGTGGCTATTGAGTCTGGAGAAAAGCCTCCAAAAATAATTGAATGAACAGCACCTATTCTTGCACAAGCTAGCATTACATAAGCTAGTTCTGGAATCATTGTAAGATAAATTGTTACCCTATCACCTTTTTGAATTCCTAAACTTTTTAGTCCGTTAGCAACTTTACTTACGTTTTGATGTAATTCTTTATAGGAAATTTTCTTAGTATCTGCAGGATCATCCCCAACCCAGATAATTGCAGTTTTGCTCGCATTTTTTTTAAGATGACGATCTATACAGTTAGCAGAAGCATTAAGAGTTCCATCGTAGTACCATTTAATTTTAACTTCTTCCTTGCTATATTTTACATCTTTAATTTTTGAGTATTTTTTAATCCAGGTAATTCTTTTTCCTTCTTTAGCCCAAAACTTTTCATTTTCTTTAATTGAAAGCTTGTACTTTTTTAAATATTGAGATTTATTTACATATGCGTGGTTAGCCCAACTATCAGAAACTTTAATTAGAGATTTTCCATCTCCATCTTCAACTAATTTAGGAGCTTTAAAACTTAATTTTCTAGGTTTTTTAGATTTTCTAGATTTTGTTTTAGATTTTTTTCTTTTATTTTTTCTAGGCTTTGAAGCTTTTCTAGATTTTTTAGCTTTTCTAGTTTTTTTTCTAGACTTTAATGCTTTTCTAGATTTTTTTACTTTTTTCTTTTTTTTCTTTTTAGCCACAATTTCTCCTAAACAGATTTTATTCTACTCATCTTATCTATTATTTTCCAGCTTTTATAATCAATCGGCATAACTGACAACCTGCTTTGTCTAATAAGAGGTAGACGAGAAAGAGCCTTATTTTTTTTGATTTTTTCTAAGGTAATAGGAATTTTTAGGCGTTTTTTAAACTTAACTTGGACAGCAACAAATCTTTTTTTAAGGTCAGTTTTATCAATAAAAGCTTCTTTGATAACTTCTACTACTCCCACAATTTCTTTGCCTATATTGGAATGATAAAAATAACATAAATCTCCAATTCTCATTTTTTTAAGATTATTGGCAGCTTGATAGTTTCTTACACCATCCCAGGTTGCTCCTTTAGCTCCCGCCTTTTCTTGCTGATCTAAAGACCAAACATCTGGTTCAGATTTCATTAACCAATACTGCATTAAAGTTTTAAACCTGGTCCTTTCATGTAAGGAGCCTTGCTATCTAGAGGCCATCTAGATCTAGCAGGTACATTAATTTCACTGATAAGATTTTTTTTAAATCTTTGTATTCCGGCCCAAGCAATCATTGCTGCATTATCACCGCAAAATTGTTTATCCGGAAATATAGCCTTAAATCCTATTTCTTTTGAAAGTTTAAGAATATTTTCTCGTATTGAATTGTTGGCAGCAACACCACCTGCTACAACAAAATGAAAATTTTTTACTTTTGTTTTTTCAATAAACATTTCAGCTGCAATTTTAGTTTTTTTATATAAAATTTTATTAATAGTTTTTTGAAAAGAAGCAGCTAAATTATATTTTAATTTTTCCTCTCCATTAATCTTTTTAGACTCACGTAACACTGCTGTTTTAAGGCCGGCGAAAGATAAATTACATCCAGCTTTATTAATAATTGGCTCTGGTAATTTAAAAAAATTTTCATTACCTAGTTTTGCAAATTTTTCTACACTAGGTCCACCTGGATAACCTAAATCCAACATTTTAGAAGTTTTATCAAATGCTTCTCCTAGAGCATCATCGATCGTAGTACCTAATTGTTCGTACTCGTTTATATCTTTAACTATTAAATATTGAGTGTGACCGCCAGATATTAACAATAATAAATAAGGAAAATTTATTTTTTCAATCAAGCCAGGGCTTAAAGCATGCCCTTCTAAATGATTTACCCCTATAAAAGGTTTTTGTGCAAAAGCTGCAATAGATTTTCCAATATTCAAACCAACTGTTAGACATACTATTAACCCTGGTCCTGCAGTTGAAGCCACACCATCAATTTTTTCAATTGAAACTTTACTTTCAGATAACGCAGAGTCTATTATAAACTCAATATTTTCTAGGTGAGCTCTTGCTGCTAATTCTGGCACTACTCCACCAAATTTTTTATGTTCATCAATTTGACTTGAGACAATATTAGATAAAATATCTGCAGTACCATTATCATTTTCTCTTATGACTGCTGCAGCTGTCTCGTCACAGCTAGTTTCTATTCCTAAAAAAGTTAATTTTTTCGTCATCGTGCGTTCTTTAATTAGATAGTATAAATTAGTTCTTTTAAATATATAAACTATAAATGACTAAAATTACAATTGGCGCAAGAGGTAGTAAACTTTCATTAGCTTATGTAGCTAAAGTTAAAGATTTATTATTACAAGAGAATAAAAATCTCAAAGAGAAAGATATAACCGTTCAGACCATAAAAACTTCAGGTGACATTAATCAAGACATAAAACTTTCTGAAATTGGAGGTAAAAATTTGTTCTGTAAAGAGATTGAAGAAAAATTGTTAAAAGATGAAATTAATATAGCTGTTCACTCATTAAAAGATATGGAATCAATTGAGAATAAAAATCTTCTAATTGGAGCTTTTATAAAAAGAAATGATTTTAGAGACGTCATCGTTAGCAAAAAAATTAAAAACTTAGAAGAATTAAACAACCAATTAAAAATTGGATCAAGTTCTCGGAGAAGAGAATTACAACTAAAAAAGATTAGTAGAAAAATTACAGTTGAAAATATTCGAGGGAATATTGATACCAGAATAAGAAAAATAGACGATAATGAACTAGATGGTATTATTTTAGCTGCCGCAGGTTTAAGGTCTTTAAATTTGGATAATCAAATAGCTTTTACATTTGAAACAAATCGAGTTTTGCCAGCTGTAGGTCAAGGTGTAATAGCGGTTCAATGTAAAAAGGATAATGATAATATTAAAAGTATTTTAAAAAAGATTAATCATAATGAGACAGAACTTTGTGCAAAAGCCGAGAGATCACTATTAAAAACAATAGGAGGAGATTGTGAGACCGCTATTGGAGGTTTAGCTATTATTAAAAATAATAAGATAACATTAAGAGCTCAATTGTTTTCTGATATAGGCGATGAGAGTTTTGAATGTGAAACTACTGGAAATTTGAACGAAGCAATAACAATTGGAAAAAAAGTTGGTGAAGAGATTCTATTAAAAGCTGGAGATAAATTTAAAAAAAAATGAATATTTTAATTACGCGACCTTTAATTGATGCGGAAGATTTGATGGGAAAATTGTTTTCCTTAGGCCATAAAATTATTCACATACCAACTTTAAAAGTTATACCCAATACCAATCAGAAATGTGACGCAAAAAATTACGACGCTTTTATATTTACAAGTGCAAATGCGATTAGAAATTTAAAATTATTAAATGAAGATAAAAAAAAACTTTGTTTTTGTGTTGGTTCAATAACAGAAAAAATAGTTAGGCAAAAAGGTTATTCTAATACTATTTCTGCTGGTGGAAATGTGAATGCTTTAAAGAATATTATTTTAAATTCTGACTTTGATAAGAGTAAAAAAATTGCTTATTTCTGTGGAGACTATATTTCAACAGATTTAGACTTAGATCTTAAGAGGGAGGGATATATCATCGATAAAGTAATTAACTATTCTTCTGAGAAAATTGTTGACCTTAATAATGAAAATGAAAAAATCTTAAATAACCATCCTCCTGACATAATATTTGTTTATTCTAAAAGAAGCGCAGAAAGCTTTGTAGAATTAGTAAAAAAATACACCTTGAATGGTTTAATGACAGGCTCAAGGGTATTATGTATAAGTGAAAAAGTTTTAAATGTGTTCAAGCAATTAGGATGGAAAAAATTAGAAGTATTTGAACCAGGTGAAGAAATTATAAAATTGGGGTCTTAAATGGAAGTTTTACAAAATTTTAAAGATTTGTTTTTTGATGTTTGGACTAAAGGAATTTCTGGAGTAAATATTTCAGAAATAATTATAGCTGTTGTTATATTTTTATTTTTTCTATTCCTTAGAGGAATTTTTTCAAAATTTGTTGTGAAACGACTTGAAAACTATGTTTCAAAATCTTCAAATAACTTTGATAACTCGCTTGTTCTATCAATGGAAGGGCCAGCCAAATTTTTTCCCATCGTTTTAGGATTTTTTGTTTCAACAAGTTACTTAACTATAGAAACACAGGCAGCTGAATTTTTAGAGACAGTAAACAGATCTTTAATTACTATACTTATATTTTGGACTTTTCACCAAATAATCGCCCCGTTCTCAGTAGTAATACGGTCAATTGGAGATTTGCTCTCTAGAGACTTATTAAACTGGATAATAAAGGCAATTAAAGTTTTAATTTTTATTTTAGGTATTGCAGCAGTATTAGAGTTATGGGGTATAAAAATAGGACCAATTATTGCAGGTCTAGGACTTTTTGGTGTTGCAGTTGCGCTTGGAGCTCAGGATTTATTTAAAAATTTAATCTCAGGAATTTTAGTTCTAGTTGAAAGAAGATTTCAAGTCGGAGATTGGATTTATGTAGACGGAGTTATAGAAGGTACAGTAGAGTCTATAGGCTTTAGATCAACTGTAGTTAGGAGATTTGATAAGTCCTTAGCAACTATTCCTAATTTTCAATTTGCAGAAAAGGCAGTAATTAATAACTCTCAAACAACTAACAGAAGAATTAATTGGTTGATAGGTTTAGAATATAGAACAACTAGCAAACAGCTATCTGACATAAAAGAACAAATAGAAAATTATATCAAAAATAATAAAGATTTCTCTACCGATGGAGATACCTTTTTAACTGTAAATATAGATCAATTTGCTGCCAGCTCAATTGATATAAGATTAATTTGTTTCACTAAAACGAATAAATATTTGGAATGGATGCAAGTAAAAGACACTTTAGCGATTGAAATAAAATCAATTGTAGAAAAAAATAAAGCTTCATTTGCCTTCCCAAGCACCTCAATTTATGTGGAGAAAAATTAATGAAATCTGTTTTAATACTTTTTGATAACGTAATCAGTCTTTATATATGGATTTTAATAATTAACGTTATTATTAGTTGGTTAGTTGCTTTCAACGTCTTAAATACAAGTAATAGATTTGTTTATTCTTTATTAGATGTTTCTTATAAGTTAACCGCGCCGCCTCTGAATTATATAAGAAGGTTTCTTCCAAATTTAGGCTCAATAGATATTTCTCCAATAATTCTAATTTTAGCATTGATGTTTATTAGAAATTTAGTTTTTGAAATGTTTGCACCAAATTTATTTTAAAGATGATCATAGATGGAAAAAAAGAAGCTGAATTATTAAGGGAAGAAATAAAAAAAGAAATATTGGAAATAAAAGAATCTAAAAATAAAGTACCTGGCTTAACAGTTATCCTTATTGGAAATTATACGCCAAGCCAAATTTACGTAAAAAATAAAGAAAAAAATTCAAAAGAAGTGGGAATGAATTCTGATGTAATTAAATACCCAGATGACGTTACTGAAAAAGAAATACTTGATAAAATTAAAGAATTAAATAATGATCAAAATGTTTCAGGTATTTTAGTTCAGCTCCCCCTACCAAAACAAATTGATAAAGAAAAGATTATTAATGCAATACATCCATCTAAAGATGTAGATGGTTTTAATCCAGTCAATGTTGGTAATTTGTCTTCTGGGTATCAAGGTTTAGTCCCATGTACTCCAATGGGATGTTTGATGCTAATAAAAAAAGTGGAAAAAAATTTAAGCGGAAAACATGCTGTGATTATTGGCAGGTCAAATCTTAATGGAAAACCTATGGCTCAGTTACTATTAAAAGAAAATTGTACTGTAACCATCGTTCATTCTAAAACTAAAAATCTTCAGCAAGAATGTTTGAAAGCAGATATATTAGTTGCCGCAGTAGGTGTTCCAAACTTGGTTAAAAAGGATTGGGTAAAAAAAGATGCGATAGTTATTGATGTTGGCATTAATAAACTTAATGATAAAATTGTTGGTGACGTTGAGTTTGATCAAGTTAAAGATATTGCAAAAGCAATTACACCGGTACCAGGAGGAGTGGGTCCTATGACGATAGCTTGTTTATTAAAGAATACTCTTGAGTGTTTTAAAGCTTCCCAGATCTAGAATTATCAATCTTCAGATATTTACTATTTCTAAACTTAATTATCACCGTCGAGATAGCTACAATTAAAATAGCTAACGAAATATAAATTAAGTTTGTAGGATCACTTTCTTTATCTTGTAAAATTATAAATCTAGCAAGTGCTGTTATTGCTATAACTAATGGATAAGTTATTCGTACAGCTCGAGTTTCCCAATACGATTTTACTAAGCCGATAACTTCAATATAAATAAACATTAAAAGCAAGTCAGCCAAGGTTATAGTCTGGTTGTCATACATTGTTTTCATTTCAATGATAAAAGCTATGACTGTAGATATTAAAAGAATAAAAACCGCGGTAAGCTGAATATTTCGAATCGTATTGCTCATCAAAATAATCTTAACAGATTATTAGGACTTATTTAACTGTTTTGAATGGTAATTTATAAAACTCTCAACTTTTTTCTTATTAAAAGTTTTATTTTCTTCAAACGAAACTTTTTTCATGGAGTAAGCTTTATTTTTCGTCTTTCTTGAAAGAATTGTAATGTTTCCTTTATACAATCCAAGAATTATATCTCCAGAGACCTTACTTTTATTTTTATCAATTATTTTTTGAAGTTTTATTCTTTTTTTTGAAAACCAATATCCATTGTAAACTAACTCAGCATATTCAGGCATAACTCTTTCTTTGTCGTGTGCTGTTTTTTTATCTAAAGTTACAGACTCAATTGCCCTGTGAGCAGCGTATAATAAAGTTCCTCCAGGTGTCTCATAAACTCCTCTTGACTTGATGCCGATGAAACGATTTTCAACAAGATCAACTCTTCCGATACCATTTTTTCCAGCGAGTATATTTAATTTCTCTAAAATTTGTTCTGGTTTTAATTTTTTTCCGTTAATAGCTATGGGATCACTATTTTTAAAAGTAATTCTTACTTTTGTTTTTTTTATTTGGAGCTTTTTCTGGAGATATAGTTCTTTGAAAAATAAATTCTGGAGCTGAATTTTTTGGGTTTTCTAAAACTTTTCCCTCAGTTGAAGTATGAAAAATATTATCATCTACAGAAAAAGGTGGCGCACCTTTTTTGTCTTTAGGTATTGGAATGTTATTTTTCTTTGCATATTTTATTAAATCTGCTCTTGATTGTAATTTCCATTCTCTCCATGGAGCGATAGTTTTAATTTTTTTACCTCCAAAAAAAGCATAACCAAGTTCAAACCTCACCTGGTCATTTCCTTTTCCAGTAGCTCCGTGTGATACAGCATAAGCTTTAAATTTTTTTGCTATTTCAATCTGTCTTTTAGCAATCAAGGGCCTAGCTATTGATGTTCCAAGTAAATAAACTCCTTCATAAACCGCATGAGCCCTTATCATGGGAAAGACGTAGTCTTTAACAAAAATATTCTTTAGATCTTCAATAATTATTTTTTTAACACCTAGGCGCTTAGCGTTTCTTATAATTTTTTTTCTATCAATTTCTTGTCCAATATCTGAGGTGTAAGCAATTACTTCTGCTTTATAGTTTTCTTGTAACCATCTAAGAATAATTGAGGTATCCAAACCTCCAGAATAAGCTAAAACAATTTTCTTCATTTAGCCGCAGGTTTTTTTTGCTGTGTTATAAGCTTTCGTAAACCCCATCATCGAATAATGATCAGTAGTTTCTGCACCTTTAGTAGTTCTAGCTTTTACAATTAAATCTGTTGCTCTTTTCATTAGCTTGATGAATTTTTCTTCTTCTTGATCATCTAATAACCAGGCGAAATCTTTTTGTGAAAAGAATGAGTATTTTCTTTTTCCTGAGCTAGCAGTAACACTCGAAGCCTTATAATCATGGCCACTAGTAATGCTTACTTCATCATTTATGCTATCTGCAGGTCTAAAGGTTACGAATAATTTTGACTCATTTCTTTTAATAGCACCAGGTGCTCTTTTAGTAGGTTTTGTTTGTGCAAAACATATTTTTCCTTGATCTGTTTCTGCAACAAAACTTTCCCAGTTTTTATATTTTCCGGTTGATCTTGGAGTGTTAGCAAAGGCTTCAAGTGAGAAAGTAATGAAGAAAATAAATACCAAAATTTTTTTAAAGGACATGATTCTTTTTTATACTAAATTTATTCTATTATAAAGATTGTTTATGGCGAAGGATTTGGATTTTCATTATGAATTTTATCAACTCTTTCCATCATTTCATCTGTGAAATCAATATTAACACTGTCAATATTTTCTTTAAGTTGCTCCATCGTTGTGGCCCCAATAATATTACTAGTAACAAATGGTCTTGAGTTAACAAAAGACTGTGCAAGCTGAACCATGGTTAAATTAAAATCCTTGGCAAGTTTATAATACTCATCATAAGCTCGCATTGCCAAAGGGTTTAAATGACGTTCCCAACCTTTGAAAAGAGCCATTCTAGAATTTTTTGGCATCTCACCATTTCTATATTTTCCTGACAATGCTCCAGCTGCAAGAGGATAATAAACGAGCAAACCACACTTTTGTCTAATTGAGATTTCAGACATTCCAATTTCATAAGTTCTATTCACTAAGCTGTAAGGGTTTTGAACTGACATCATTCTAGGAGCGCCTTTGTTTTTAGAAATTTCAAGATACCTAGATAATCCATAAGGAGTTTCATTGGACATGCCTATATACCTAATTTTGCCACTCTTTATATATTTGCCTAGAGCATCTAGAATATTTTCAAAACTATTCCATTCACCTTCTTTATTATTGTACGAATAATCTCTTCTTCCAAAAAAATTAGTCGAGCGTTCTGGCCAATGTAATTGATATAAATCGATATAATCAGTTTTTAATCTTTTTAAACTACCCTCTATTGCTTCTCCTATTTTCTTTTCATCAAAATTATTCCCACCACCTCTAATCCAATCACAACCTGGTCCAGCTACTTTAGACGCCAAAATTATTTTGTCTCTATTTTTTCTTTTTTCAAACCAATTACCAATCATGATCTCTGTTTTTCCGTAAGAGTCAGAGGTTGGTGGAACCGAATAAATTTCTGCAGTATCAAAAAAATTTACGCCTTGACTGATAGAATAGTCCATTTGTTCAAAAGCATCTTTCTCAGTATTTTGAGTTCCCCATGTCATAGTGCCTAAACAAATTAAGCTCACATCGAGATCGGTATTTCCAAGTTTTTTGAATTTCATAAATTTATAATGTTTTCTTAACAGTTTTAGGTCATATTTTGCCTATTGAAAAGTTATTAAAAAATCTTATATATAAAGTATGGAATTAAACAAACAAACATCCACTGTAAGATCTTCTGCTTCAGAAGCAATCATAGATCAAGGATTAAGATCATACATGCTGAAAGTCTATAACTATATGGCTTCAGGAGTATTATTAACTGGTTTTATTGCTTTAGCATTTTTTAAAATGGCAGTTGTAACTTCTGATGGTGGACAGATTTTAGGTTTGACAAATTTTGGAAACACAATTTATGCATCTGGGCTTAAATGGGTAATTATGCTGGCTCCACTTGCTGTAGTTTTTTATATGAGTTTTGGAATTGCAAAAATGTCTGCAGCTAAAGCACAAACAACTTTTTGGATTTTTGCAGCTTTAATGGGAGCTTCACTTTCTTCAATTTTTTTAATGTACACAGGCACGAGCATAACTAGGGTATTCTTCATAACCGCAGGTACGTTCGGTGCTATGAGCATTTATGGTTACACTACTAAAAGAGATTTAACTAAGCTTGGCTCGTTTTTAATGATGGGTCTTTTCGGAATTATCATTGCTTCATTAGTAAACATATTTATGAAATCACCTATGATGTATTTTGTAATATCAATCATTGGTGTTTTAATTTTTGTTGGATTAACAGCTTACGATACTCAAAAAATAAAAAACATGTATCTAGTTAGCGACAGCGGAGAACTAATGGGCAAAAAAGCTGTTATGGGTGCGTTAACACTTTACTTAGATTTCATAAATCTTTTCATAATGCTTCTAAGACTTTTTGGTCAAAGAAGGTAATTACTTTATAATTCTTAATTTATTCCAACTCATTTTATTAATAAGTTGATTTAGATTTTCCGATTTTTTTAAAATAGTTCCGTCTCTATCTTTAATAAAATATCTTTCATTAAAATACTTAGGTTTAAGATTTTTCGAAATTCTTATTACAGGTTTTTCAGATGCTCTTTGGTAGATATTAAATGAAACTTCTTTGATACCTGATGAGAATGAATAATCTTTCCATGAACCGTTAGAAACCATCTTGGCATATAAATTTAATATACTTTGCAATTCTTTTTTAATAAAAAACTTTTCTTTCTCTCTTTGTTGGTTGGTATTATTTATTACTAATTTAATTTTATTCATACTTTATATTTGTTAATTAAAGGAACCTGCATTGCAGTGAAAATAATTGTAATTGGCAACATTCCCCAAACTTTAAAATTTACCCATGTTGTTTCAGGTTGTGTCCGCCAGACTATCTCATTTAAAATTGCTAAAAAAATAAAAAAATATGCCCATCTAAAATTAAGCTTACTCCATCCCTCCTCATTTAATTGAAAAGCTGTTTGTAAAAACAATTTTAGAAAATTTTTTTGATAAAAAACCTTACTAACTATTAGTATTAAGGCAAAAATTACATTTACTATCGTTGGCTTCATGTAAATAAATATTGGGTTATCAAAATATAAAGTTAACCCTCCAAATAAAGAAATTACAATGGCTCCAATTAAAGGAACGTAAGGAATTTTTTTTTCAACTACGTACATTATGGCTACGGCAATCAATGTTGAAATTATTAGTGGAGGAATTGCAGCTTTTAAATTATTTCCACTTTTGTAATAAATAGTAAAAAAAATAAGAAGAGGTCCAAAGTCGGTGATAAATTTTAAAAAAGACTTATTCACAACAAGATTTTTAACACATTATAAAATTTTAATAAATTAGATATTGATTTTAATATAAAAATTACTAACTATTACCTATGGCTACAAGCAATACTGCAAAATTTTCAATAGGAGAAGTTGTAAAGCACAGACACTTTGATTTTAGAGGTGTCATTTACGATGTAGATTTTGAGTTCAATAATTCAGAGGAATGGTATCAGTCAATTCCTAAAGAGGTAAGACCTAGAAAAGACCAACCTTTTTATCATTTGTTGGCAGAGAGCAATGATGTGACTTACGAAGCATATGTTTCAGAGCAAAATCTATTATTGGATCAATCGAAAGAGCCAGTTAAGCACCCCCTTATAGAGGAAATTTTTTCAGGAAAAAAAGGTTCTAGTTACCATAAAATTTCTAACTAATTCTCTGCCTAAAATTTAACAATTTTTACTCAAATAGAAGTCAAAGAAATCATTTAGATTTAAAAATGTTTTAGCCCGATTGAGGATAAACTTCTTTAGTTAACTCCCTCCTAATTCTCAGTTGGGCTTAAAAACACCTTCCCATAAAATTAATATTATTGTAATCAATTTAAATGTTTAGATTTTTTAGTTTAAGTAACACATTTATTTGGATAGAAAAATTAACTAAATTCATTAGTTCAATTTTTTTTATTTTATTATTAGTTGCACTTTCATTCGCTTTAATTTTATCTCCACCTGATTATTTACAAGGGGATAGTGTGAGAATAATGTACGTGCATGTTCCTGCGGCCTGGATAGGTTTAGCCTCATTTTCTTCAATCGCGTTATTATCATTAGCAAATTTTATTTTTAAAATTAAAAACATAAAATTAATTACTAAAAGTATTGCACCAATAGGACTCATGTTTACATGTCTAGCAATTGTTACCGGAGCTATTTGGGGACAGCCAACTTGGGGAACTTGGTGGGCTTGGGATGCAAGAATAACTTCTATGTTAGTCCTATCTTTATTTTATATAGGGTTTATTTTAGCTAATAAATTAATAGCACAAGAAGATAAAGCTGACAGGACCTCAAGTCTTATAGCAATAATTGGTTTTATTAATGTGCCAATTATCAAATACTCTGTTGACTGGTGGAACACACTACATCAACCAGCAAGTATTAAACTAACAGGCACAAGCACAATTCATTCCTCAATGCTTATGCCATTATTTCTTATGTTTTTTGTGTTATTGTTATATTGTGCGTTAATTTTTCTAATGAAATATAAGACAGAAATCATTAGAATTAAGAAAAAAAATTTAAAAAGACTATGATTCAAAATTTAATATCAATGAACGGTTACGGCATTTTTGTTTGGTCATCTTTTGCAATAACATTTTTTGTGTGTGGAGTTGTTTACTACAAAACTTACAAAACATTAAAGAAATATGAGAGTGAATTTGCAAAAGAAATTAATGAATTATCTAGAGAACAAAAAGCTTCTGTTATTGAAAATTCAAAAATAGCTTCACAAGTTATATCTTCATATAGCAAAACTATCTAAAGCATTAAATGCTTCAAAAGAAAGTTAAAAAAAGAGCGTCTCTTTTAGCTGCTTTATTGTTAGTATCAATTTTAGCAATTTTTTTTATTCTTCAAACCTTAGATAAGAACATTTTATATTTTAAATCCCCGACAGATATTAAAAACGATCAAGATATATTTTCTAAAAAAAAAATCAGAGTTGGAGGAATGGTAAAGAAAAACTCTCTCGAAATTAAAGAGCAAGAGATAAAATTTGTTATTACAGATTTTAAAAATGAATTAATGATTAGTTATAGCGGAACTGTGCCAAATTTATTTTCTGAAGAAAAAGGTGTTGTCGCTGAAGGCAAACTACAAGATAAATCATTTTTTATAGCTGATAGAATATTAGCAAAACATGATGAAAATTATATGCCACCCGAGTTACAATCTATTATGAAGAACAATGATAAGTAATTTTGGAAATTTATTATTATTTGCAAGTATAGTTTTAAGCTTAAGTATTATTTATCTCTCAAATAAAAATCTTAAATTAAATGGCAATCAAATTACTAAGCATATTTTTCAGTTAAGTTTAATTCAAAGCACTACAGTTATAATTTGTTTTTTCACTTTAATAGCTGCATTTATTGTTTCTGATTTTTCTTTAATTACAGTTTATCAAAACTCACATTCAATGAAGCCAATTTTCTATAAGATTACTGGTACCTGGGGAAATCACGAAGGAAGCTTAATGTTATGGGTAATTATTTTATCAATTTTTTCATTCTTATTTTTAATTTACAATAAAAATCACCCAAAAAAATTTAGACTACTAACATTAATTATTCAGAATATTTTAATAATAGGATTTTTATTTTTTATTTTGCTAAATTCTAATCCGTTTAGTCCTTTATCTCCAATTCCTAAAGAGGGCCTCGGATTAAATCCAATCTTACAAGATCCTGCTTTAGCTATACACCCGCCTTTACTCTATATAGGCTTTGTGGGTTCATCTATTTATTTTTCTGCTGCAATTGCATCTTTAATCTCTAATTATTCTGAAAAAAATTTTGCTAGTTCAATAAAAAATTGGATATTAATTTCTTGGAGTTTTCAAACTCTTGGAATTTTAGTTGGATCTATATGGGCTTACTATGAATTAGGCTGGGGAGGGTTTTGGTTTTGGGATCCAGTTGAAAATGCCTCTTTGCTCCCTTGGTTTGCAATGACAGCTTTATTTCATTCCATCATAGTTTTTGAAAAAAGAAATTTATTTTATTTTTGGGTAATTATTTTATGCCTAATGACTTTTATTTTAAGTGTTACAGGAACATTTTTAGTTAGGTCTGGAATTTTAAACTCAGTGCACACTTTCGCTAGTGATCCTACAAGAGGAATTTACATATTATCATTTTTAAGTTTAATGATTTTTGGTTCAGTTTTTCTTTTATTTAAGAAATACAAAACTGAAAATTATAATTTGAATCAAAACAGCAAAGAAACGTTTGTTTTAGTTAATAATTGGTTCATGATGTTTTACTTAGTAACAGTTTTACTAGGAACAATTTATCCGATTTTTACTGATGCTCTCTCCCAAAATAAAATTTCTGTAGGCCCCCCTTTTTATAACGCCATTATTTTTCCAGTAGTTGTAATTTTTTTAATTTTTATGTCCATAGGACCAAATGCAAGCTGGATAAAAAATAAATTTGATAACATTAAATTATATTTTTCAATATTGCTCGGAGCAATTTTGATAAATTTGATGATTATTTTATTTTTTAAAAATTTTAGTATTTTATCAAATTTTATAATTATAAGTGCTTTATTTCTAATTCTCTCGTCCATAAAAGATTTTGTTGTTTCAAAAAAGAAGAACAATTTAGACTTAGGTAGAATAATTTCACATGGATCATTTGGGTTTTTAGTTTTGTTTATCGGGTTAAATTACATTTTCTCAATCGAAAAAGATTACAATATGAAAATTGGTGAGATAAAAAAATTTGACAACTATTCAATTGAATTTAAAAACTTAGAATTAAAAGATTTTACCAATTATCAAGCTGTAGTTGGTGAATTTGAAATATTTAATGGAAAAGACAGAAATATTTTAAAACCAGAGATTCGAATTTACAGTAATCCAAAAACTCTTACTTATGAAGCTTCAATCAAAACAAGCTTTATTAAAGATCATTATTTGACCATGAGTAATATTGATAGATCAGATTATTATAATATTAAGTTTCAAGAAAAACCTTTAATGATCTGGATTTGGCTTTCTGTCATCATGGTTGTTATTGGAGGTCTATTAAGATTTTTTAAAAATGCAAAAAATAGTTAAGACTATAATTTTACTTATTTTTTTATTTATATTAAGTGTATTTTTTATAGGTTTAAATAGAGACACAAATTACAATACCGCTAATCAGATAAATAAAGAGATACCAGATTTTAAAGTTTCATATCTTAATAAAGAAAATTTCTTTACAAAAAATGATTTGAGAAAAAATAATTTTACATTAATTAATTTTTGGGCATCATGGTGCGCTCCTTGTCGGGTTGAACATCCCTTATTAATTAGGTTATCTGAAGAAAAAAATATGAAAATAGTTGGTGTGAATTTTAAAGATAAAAAAGAACAAGCAAAAAATTTTTTGGATGAGTTAGGAAATCCATATGACGTGTCCACAAAAGATACGAATGGAAAACAATCAGTTTTATTTGGAATTTATGGAATTCCAGAAAGTATTCTTATAAATAAAGAGCTTATTGTAATAAAAAAATTTGTAGGACCTTTATCTGAAAATGATTTAAATTATATTAAGGAGATTATTAAGTAATGAATATAAAATATCTCTTAATTATATTGTTAATAGCTTCTCAAAGTATATTTGCATCCGAAAAACAGATAGATCCGAAGGAGGTTCAGAAAAATTTACGTTGTTTAGTTTGTCAAGGTCAATCAATTTCAGACTCAAATTCTGATTTTGCTCAGACTATAAAAATGGTCGTAGATGATCTTATTAATGAAGGTTTAACAGAGGAGGAGATATATTCCTTTATGTCGGATAAATATGGTGAGTGGATTGTTTTCAAGCCTCAATTAAATATTCAAAATTCATTATTATGGATCTTGCCTTATATGGCCTTAATTTTAGGAGGTTTTTTTATAATAAAACTTTTTAATAAAAAAAATAAAATAGCAAAGTAAACTGTACTTATTAAACAATTAGTTGTATTTTTTCGCATGAATTTAAAAAGCCTACTAGTTTTAGTATTTACATTATTTGCAACAAGCAATTTAGTTGCAGATGAAGGTGACGCTGATATTTCGTTTTATACCGGAACTTTTGATGTAATTGATAAAGAGGGTGACGATCAAACCTCTTTGTTTGGAATAGAACATAAAAATCCAAATTTATTTAGAGATACATTTTTAGGAAAATTTAAACCTGTTACAGGAGGATTTATGACAGGCGATAGCTCTGTTTATCTTTACACTGGTGTAGAGGGACAATATGGTATTGGTCCGTTAAAAATTTTACCTAGCTTTGCACCTGGATATTATGAAAAAGGTGATGGAAAAGATTTAGGCAGCGTTTTAGAATTTAAAAGTGAAATTAAAGTAGGTTTAGATTTATTTGAAAACTCAAAATTAAGTTATAGTTACAGTCATATTTCGAATAATGACTGGGGTGATACAAATCCAGGTACAGATAACGAACAAATAACTTTTTCTAAAAAATTTTAATTATAATGAGTCTTAAAGATTGTTATAATTTTGAAGATTTTAGAAAACTAGCAAAAAAAAATTTACCAGCACCTATATTTCATTATATTGACGGTGGTTCAGATGACGAAACTACGCTTAAAAGAAACACAGAGTCTTTTTTAAAATGTGATCTAGTTCCAAATATTCTAGCAAGTGTTGGAGAACCAGATTTATCAACTACTGTATTCGGTCAAAAAATTGATATGCCTCTTTTCTTGGCTCCTACAGCAATGCAACGTTTATATCATCATGATGGTGACAAAGCTTCAGCTAGAGCTGCAGAAAAATTTGGAACATTTTATAGCATGTCAACTATGGCTACTTCTTCAATTGAAGAGATTGCAAATGTTTCAAGTGGACCAAAAATGTTTCAACTTTATATTCACAAAGATCAAGGTTTAACCGATAACTTAATTGATAGATGTAAAAGTGCAGGTTTCAAATCTTTATGTCTAACTGTTGATACAGTTGTGGCTGGTAACAGAGAAAGAGACCATAGATGGGGATTCACTACTCCTCCCAAGCTAACTTTAAAAAGCATTATGAGTTTTGCCATGCATCCTAAGTGGGCATTTAATTATTTAACTAATAAAAAATTTGAATTAGCTAATGTTTCTCATTGGACAAAAAAAGGTTCGAGTATTGCTAAGGGTGTAATGGAATATATTAATGAGCAATATGATCCAGCAATGAGCTGGAAGGATGCTGAGTATGTTGTAAAAAAATGGGGAGGCCCATTTGCACTAAAAGGTGTAATGTCAGTTGAAGATGCCAAGAGAGCGATTGATATTGGAGCATCTGCAATTTTGTTATCCAATCATGGCGGTAGGCAACTGGATGGTTCAAGATCACCTTTCGATCAGTTACCAGCGATTAAAGAAGCAGTAGGTGATAAATTGGAAATTATTTTAGACGGAGGAATAAGAAGAGGCACACATGTTCTAAAAGCTTTGTCATTAGGTGCAACTGCTTGTAGTTTTGGTAAAGGTTTTTTATTTGCTTTAGGAGCCGGAGGCCAAGCTGGTGTTGAACAAATTTTAAAAAGAATGAGAGAAGAATTAAGAAGAGATATGATCCTTTTGGGTTGCAAATCTATAAAAGAACTAAACAGTTCTAAAATTGCATACAGGTGATGCAATTTGGTGATTTGAAAAATAATTAAAATTTACGTAAACATAAAGAATGAAATTAGCAAAAAACTTAGAAAGATTAGGAACAGAAACAGCTTTTAGCGTTTTAGCGGAAGCAAAAAAATTAGAAGCTCAAGGTAAGGAAATGATCCACTTAGGTTTAGGTCAACCTGATTTTAAAACACCAAAACATATTGCTGATGCTGCAAAGAAAGCCATTGATGATGGTCATCATGGTTATGTTTTAGCCAATGGAACTCTTGAGTGTAGGCAAGCCGTAACGCGTAAAATAAAAACCCTCTATAACAAAGAAGTAAGTCCAGAAAGAGTGATGATTATGCCTGGAGGCAAACCCACAATGTACTTTGCCATCTCAATGATTGGTGAACCAGGCTCTGAAATAATTCATCCTACACCTGGATTTCCAATTTATGAGTCCATGATAAATTATACTGGAGCAAAAGCTATCCCTTATGATTTAACAGAAGACAAAGATTTACAGTTTGATCCTGAAAAAATATTATCTTTAATTACTGATAAGACCAGACTTTTAATTTTGATTAATCCAAATAATCCAACAGGAAGTTTTGTTGAAAAATCTAAAATTGATTTTCTTGCCGAAGGTTTAAAAAAACATCCACACGTAGCAATATTAAGTGATGAGATTTATAGTAGGCAAATTTACGACGGAAAAGAAATGCCTACATTTTTTAATTACCCTGATCTTCAAGATAGATTAATCGTTTTAGATGGTTGGAGCAAAGCTTACTCAATGACAGGTTGGAGAATGGGCTGGAGTGTTTGGCCAGAAAAATTAATTCCTCATATTACAAAATTAGCTATAAATAGTTTTTCTTGTGTAAATGCACCATCACAATTTGCAGGTATAGCGGCTTTAGATGGGCCTGATGAACCAATTCATGAAATGATGAAAAAATTTGATGAGAGAAGAAAATTAATTCACAAAGGCTTAAACGATTTACCAGGAGTAACTTGTAGTATGCCTGGCGGTGCTTTCTATGCTTTTCCTAATGTAAGCGGAACCGGAATGAATGGATCAGAGTTTTCAAAAAAATGTATGCACGAAGCAGGGGTAGCAATTGTGCCAGGAACTGCATTTGGTAAGACTTCAATAGATTACGTTAGGTTTAGTTTTGCAGCTTCAAGGGATAATATTCAAAAAGCACTGGAAAAAATCAGCAAAATGCTTAAGTAGGTCAATTAGTATTTTGACCATGTATCTTTAAAATTATAGGATAATTATTATGAGTAGCTTACAAATGCCAAAAGTTGACAGTTCGATCTTGTCTAGCAGAGACAAAATTATCTCTGATATAGAAAAAATAATCGATCCTAAAAATGTTTTATCTCATCAAGATGAAATTAGACCATACGAGACAGATGCATTGGCTGCATATAAGCAAGCACCTTTGCTTGTAGTTTTACCAGAGACAGTAGAGGAAGTAAGTAAAGTTTTAAAATACTGCAATGAAAATAAAATAAAAGTAGTCCCAAGAGGTGCTGGCACAGGATTGTCTGGTGGTTCATTACCTTTAGAAGATTGTGTTTTATTAGCTATGGGTAAATTTAATAAAATTTTAGAGTTAGATTATGAAAATAGATGTGTTGTTACACAACCTTGTGTAACTAATTTAGCAATTACTAAAGCTGTGCAGGATAAAGGATTTTATTATGCTCCAGATCCCTCAAGTCAAATTGCTTGTTCTATCGGCGGCAATGTTGCAGAAAATTCTGGAGGAGTTCACTCATTAAAATATGGAGCAACAACAAATAATCTTTTGGGTATCGAAGTAGTTTTAATGGATGGAACAGTTACCAGATTTGGCGGGAAAGCTATGGATGCGGAAGGATATGATTTCTTAGGATTAATGACAGGATCTGAAGACTTGTTGGGAGTTATAACCGAAGTGACTGTTAAAATTTTAAAGTCACCAGAAGTGGTTAAAGCAGCGTTAATTGGTTTTCCTACAGTTGAAGATGCAGGAAATTGTGTTGCAGAAATTATAGCAGAAGGCTGCATACCTGCTGGTATGGAAATTATGGATAAAGCATTAACAAAAGCTACTAACGATTACTCTAAAGCAGGCTATCCAACGGATGCGGAAGGGATGATGATCGTAGAATTTGATGGAACAGAACATGAGGTAGATGCATACATGCAAAAAGCAAAAAACATTGCAGAAAAGAATAATTCATCAAGTTTAAAAATTAGTAAAAGTAATGAGGAAAGATTAAAGTTTTGGGCAGGAAGAAAAGCAGCTTTCCCTGCTTGTGGGGTACTAGCTCCAGATTACATGTGTATGGATGGCTCAATACCTAGAGGAAAGTTAGCTGAAGTTCTAAATGAAATTTCAAGACTATCAAAACAATACGGTTTACCTGTTGCAAATGCTTTTCATGCAGGAGATGGAAATCTTCACCCATTAATCATGTTTGATGCAAATGATCCAGAGTCTTTAAAAAAGTGCGAGGAATTTGGAGCTGATATTTTAAAGTATTGTGTAAAAGTTGGTGGAGCACTTACTGGAGAACATGGTGTTGGTATAGAAAAACGAGAACTAATGTGTGAAGCATTTAACGATAAAGACATACAACAACAGCTAACCATAAAAGTTGCTTTAGATCCAAATTCTCTATTAAATCCTGGAAAAGTATATCCAATTCTTAGAAAATGCGCTGAAGAAGGAAGGGTTCATGTTCATGGAGGAAAAACAAAATTCCCAGACATTCCTAGATTTTAATCAGGACACTTTTAAACCCAGTTCTAGAGAAGAAATAGCTGAAATAATTAAAAATTGTTACAAAAAAAGTATTCCATTAGAAATAAATGGCACAAAATCAAAAAATAAAATTGGAAGAAATTTTCAGTCAGAAAAAACGTTAGACTTATCTGGTTACTCAGGAATTATCGAGTACAAGCCTGAAGAATTATATATAAAAGTTAAAGCAGGCACGCCGTTAAAAGAAATTTTAGAAGCAATAGATAAAAATAATCAACAA
>ATTF01000001.1 GCA_000419545.1 Candidatus Pelagibacter ubique HIMB058 | reverse complement strand
ATTTTATAGTAAATGATAAAAATACTTTTATTAAAGTTTCAAAACATTTTAAAAAAAATAAAACAAAAATATTAAAGAGTCTTGACGAGCTTAAAATTAAAAAAACAGAAAACATAACTGTCTCTGCAATACCAGGCATCGCAGGATTGAGACCTACTTTACAATCTATCAAATTTAGCAGTAAAATTTTACTTGCTAATAAAGAAGCTATAATTTGTGGCTGGAATTTAATTTTAAGAGAATCTAAAAAATATAAAGCCAAATTAATTCCAGTGGACTCAGAGCATTATTCAGTTTTAAAATTACTTGAAAATCAAAATTTTGACGAAATAAAAAAAATCTATCTTACAGCATCCGGTGGTCCTTTTGTTAATTACAAACCTTCAAAATTAAAAAAAGTAAAAGTTAATGATGCTTTAAAACATCCAAAGTGGAAAATGGGTAAAAAAATTTCAATTGACTCAGCAACATTGATGAATAAAATTTTTGAAATTGTTGAAGCACAAAAAATATTTAATTTATCAAATAATAAATTAGATATAGTTATTCATCCTAATTCACTTGTTCATGCGATAATTGTTTTAAAAAATGGAATCAAAAAGTTTATTTATCATGAAACCTCTATGATCATTCCTTTAGCTAACGCTATATTTGATGGCAAAATTGATATAAATCAATTTTATAAAATTAAAGATTTGCCTGAATTTGAAAATTTACTTTTTAAAAAAGTAAATAAAAAAATATTTCCAGCAATATTATTGAAAGAAAGAATAAATCGATTCCCTTCATCTCCAATTATTATAAATGCAGCTAATGAAGTTTTAGTTGATCTATTTTTGAAGAAAAAAGTGGGCTTTTTAGATATGAATAAAACCATCATGGCTATATTCAAAGATAGCAATTTTAAAAAATATGCTGTAAAAAAACCAAAAAATATAAGTCAAATTTATCTAATTGATTTTTGGGCTAGGAAACTGACAATGAAAAAACTTAAACTAAAACATGCTTAGATTTGCAGCTATTATACTACTATCTTTTTGCTCAATTACAATTTTAAATGCTGAGATGGTAAATAGTATTAAAATTGAAGGTAATAATAAAGTTTCTAATGAGACTATAAAGATTTACGGGAATATTCAGCTAGATAAAAACTATAGCGAAATTGATTTGAATAGAATTTTAAACAATTTATATGAAACCGATTTTTTTGAGGATGTTAAAGTTAACATTAATAATAATATATTAGAAGTCTTTGTAAAAGAACATCCAATTGTAAATCAATTAGTAATTATTGGAGAGAAAAGTAACAATTATAAAAAGCAAATTGAAAAAATTATAAACACAAAACAAAAAAAACCTTTTATAAAATCAAACATAGCAAAAGATATTGATATAATTAAGTCGTTATATTCATCAGCTGGTTATAATGACTCAAATATAGAAATTAAAACAAAAGTCATTGCTAATAATTTGATTGAAGTCTTAGTAGAAATTAATCGAGGTGAAAAAACTAAAATTACCAATATAGAATTTATAGGAAATAATAATGTTAGCAGTAGAAGACTTAGAGATGTTGTAGCAAGTGAAGAAGATAAGTTTTGGAAAATTTTAACAAAAAATACAAATTTTAATAAAAATATTTTAGATTTAGACTCTAGACTTTTGCGAAATTATTATAAATCAAGTGGTTTTTATGATGTTAAGATTAGTTCAAAACTTGCTGAAATTAAAAATAACAAGGCAAAAATAATATTTTCTATTGACGAAGGAACAAGGTATTCGATTAGAAAGATATCTACAAACGTAGACAGTATCTTTGATAAAAAATTATTTTTTCCACTAAATGATATTTATTCAAAATACATTGGTGAATATTATTCACCATTCAAAATAAAGAAGATTTTACAAGAATTAGATGATTTAATTGATAAAAATAATTTACAATTTGTTGAACATAACGTTCAAGAACAAATAGAAGGTAATAATATTGATGTAATAATAAATGTATTTGAAGGGGAAAAAAATTTAGTAGAACGTATTAATGTACTAGGTAACAACATAACAAATGAAGATGTCATTAGAGGAGAATTAATAGTTGATGAAGGAGACCCGTTTTCAAAATTAGATTTAGAAAAATCTTTAGCTAATATAAAATCAAGAGGTCTTTTTAAAAATGCAAAGTATGAAGTTATAGAGGGCAGTGAAGGAAATTTAAAAATTATAAATTTTGAAGTTGAGGAGCAACCAACAGGTGAAATTACTGCAGGAGCTGGAATTGGATCTGATGGAGGCACATTTGCGATAGGAATTAAAGAAAAAAATTGGCTGGGTTCTGGTAAGTCGATTAGTTTTGATATTGAGGTAGATAGCGAGTCCTTGTCCGGTGTGTTAAATTATAACGATCCTAATTATGATTTTTTAGGGAATTCAATTAATTATTTTCTTGCTAGTGAAACTAATGATAAACCAGACCAAGGCTATGAAAACTCACTATTTTCTGCTGGAGTAGGCACTTCTTTTGAGCAATATAGAAATGTAGATGTATCACTAGGCCTAACAGCTAGTCATGACGATTTAAGAACTGATGGATCTGCATCTACTGCATTGCAAAAACAAGAAGGAACTTACAATGAGTTTTCAGGAAATTATGCTTTTACATTTGATACTAGAGATAGAGCTTTTATGCCTACAAGTGGATCAGTGATTAGATTAGGCCAAAGTTTACCTATTTATGCAGATAAATCTTTTATTTCTAACTCTCTAACAATGAGCAATTATAAATCTATTGGTGAAGATGTAATAAGTGTCGGAAAGTTTTTTTTAACAACAATTAATGGATTAGGGTCAGATGATGTAAGACTGAGTAAAAGAAAAGGCATGAGTACTAAAAGACTAAGAGGATTTGAGAAGGGCAAAGTTGGTCCAGTTGATGGAAAAGATCATATAGGTGGAAACTATGCAGCTGCAGTAAATTTAGAGGCAAATCTACCTAATGCTCTTCCAGAAGACACTAATGCCGATGTTAGTATTTTTTTGGATTTTGGTAATGTTTGGGGTGTGGATTATGATAGTTCTATTGATGATAGTAATAAAATAAGGTCGTCCACTGGGGTCATTGCTAATTGGATGTCGCCTATCGGACCAATGAACTTTGTACTTTCACAAAACTTATCTAAAGCTAGCACAGATGAAACTCAAAGCTTTAGTTTTAACTTAGGAACAACTTTTTAATTATGAAAATTCTTAAACCTCTATTATTTATTATTCTTTTTCTTTTATTTAACTTGCAAAAACTAAATGCAGAAATTCCGTACTTTGTTGATTTTAAATATATTTTAAATGAGAGTAATGCAGGAAAAAAAGCTCAGGATTATTTAAAATCAAAATTAAATAATGGAATTAAAAAACTAAAAGACCAAGAAAGTAAATTACAAGAAGAAGAAAAAAAAATTATTCAACAAAAAAAACTTATATCACCTGAGGAATACAAAAAAAAAGTTACAGAGCTAAGAAATAAAGTCTCATCTCTTCAAAAAGAAAGAAATAATCTTTTAGAAAATGTTTCAAAAGAGAGATCAAAGGCTAGAGGAGAATTATTAAAAAATTTAAACCCAATTTTAAAAGAGTATATGAAAGAAAAAAATATTAGAATGATTGTAGATAAAAAAAGTATATTGCTTGCTGATGAAAATTTAGATTTAACAGATGAAATAATTAAAATTTTGAATAAAAAACTCAAATCAATTAATTTAAATTAAATTAATGGCTAAAAATATTTTTTTTAAAAAAAAAAATATCAAATTAAGATCACTATTTCCAAATTTAAAAACTAAAAAAAATTTTATTGTTTTAGGTATTAAACCGCTCCATAAAGCTGGTAAAGATTATATTTCATTTTTTGACTCTGTTAAATACAAAGAAATTGCAGGCATTACTAAAGCGTCAGCTTGTATAACTACTGAAAAAATTTCCAAGTTTTTACCAAAAACAACAGAAAAAATAATTGTAAAAAATGTTTTATTTGAATTAGCTAAAGCAATTAAAACTATTTTTCCATTCTCCGATATAGATTATTCCGATGTTTCTTTAAAACCTCCTAAGATAAAGCATTTTAAAAATGTTAATTTTGGTAACAATGTTTTAATTGGTAAAAATGTTAAAATTGGTAAAAATTCCTCTATAGGAGCTAATTCAATTATTGAGCACGATGTTAAAATTGGGAAAAATTGTGTTATAGGATATGGAGTGGTTCTAAGAAAATCTATTATTGGAGATAACGTGATTATACAAGATAACTGCAAAATAGGACAAAAAGGTTTTGGTTTTATTCCTTTAAAGGAAAAAAATTTTAAATTCCCTCATATAGGCAGTGTAGTGATAAAAGATAATGTTGAAATTGCTTCAGGTTGTACTATAGATCGCGGTTCCGTTGATGATACGATTATTGGTAATAATACTTATCTAGATAATCAGGTCCATATAGCTCATAATGTCAAAATAGGATCTAACTGCATGATAGCAGGCCAAGTAGGATTTGCTGGTAGTTCTAAAATCGGAAACAATGTACAAATTGGCGGTCAAGCTGGTGTTTCGGGACACTTAAAAATAGGAAATAATGTAAAAATTGGTGGAGGCAGTGGTATTGTGAAGGATGTAGAAGATAATCAAATAGTAATGGGTTATCCCGCAGTTCCATTAAAAGAATTTTTAAAAAAAAAAAATGAGTCCTAAAGAAATAGATAGAAAAACAATTGAAAAACTTTTACCGCATAGAGAACCTATGCTTTTAATTGATAAATTAACAAAAATTGTTCATTTGAAATCAGCCACAGCTATTATGTATGTTAAAAAAGATGGATTTTATGTTCAAGGTCATTTTCCGGGTCAGCCAGTTATGCCTGGTGTACTTATAGTAGAAGCTTTTGGTCAAGCTGCGGCAGCACTTACGGCGTGTGGTATAGATCCAAAGGAATATGATAATAAATTAGTTTATTTGATGGGAGTTGATAAAGCTAGATTTAGAAATCCTGTAATTCCAGATTGTGAACTTCACTTAGAAATCGAAGCAATAAGATCGCATGGCAGAGTTTGGAAATATAAAGGCACAGCCAAGGTTGATGGAAAAAGAATGGCAGATGCCGAATGGTCAGCCACTATAGTGGATAGAAAAGAATGATTCACAGTTCTAGTGTAATAGATAAGCAAGCTAAAATTTCTAAAAAAGTAAAAATTGGTCCTTTTTGCTATGTTGGTCCCAATGTTGAATTAGCAGATGATGTAGAGCTTATTTCTAATGTTCATATAGAAGGTTACACAAAAATCGGTAAAGGAACAAAAATTTTTCCATTTGCTAGTATTGGAACACAGCCACAAGATCTCAAATTTAAAAACGAAAAAAATAGTTTATCTATAGGTGAAAATAATCTTATAAGAGAATATGTAACTATAAATCCTGGCACTGAAGGCGGTGGATCTAAAACAATTATAGGTAATAATTGTTTATTTATGATTTCTTCACATGTAGCACATGATTGCAAAATTGGAGACAGTGTAATTATTGCTAACAATGTACCTTTAGGAGGCCATGTTACAATTGAAGATAATGTTGTTATTGGTGGCAACTCAGCTGTGCAACAATTTACAAGAATAGGTAGACTTGCAATGATAGGAGGGATGACCGGAGTTTTAAAAGATGTAACTCCTTTTGGTCTATCAATTGGAAATAGGAACTATCTACAAGGAATAAATCTAATTGGCCTAAGACGAAAAAAATATGACAATAAAAAAATAATGGCTTTAGACAAAGCATATAAAGAGATTTTTTCGTCAGAAAATTTGCACGAGAATTTAAATAGAATTAATGGAGAGTATAAAGATAACGAGTTAGTTACAGAAGTAATTAAATTCATAGAAAAAGATAAAAAACGACCTATTTGCTCTTTTCAGAAATAAAATTATGATTGGTTTAATTTTTGGAGAAACCGATTTTCCAAAATATATCTACAAAAAAATAAAGAATAAAAAAAGTTACACAATAATAGATCTAACAAAAAAAAATTTTTTTAAAAAAGATAAGAATTCACACAAAGTTTCAATAGGTCAATTTGGAAAAATAATATCAATTTTAAAAAAAAATAATTGTAAAAAATTATTATTTGCTGGAAAAGTAAATAAGCCAAATTTCTCAAAACTAAAATTGGATTTGAAGGGCATTTACTATATTTCAAGGATTATTAAGAAAGCAAAAATTGGAGACGCTGCAATACTCAAAGAGATAATTGAAATCTTTGAAAAAGAGGGGATAAAAACAATTAGCTCTACTTTTTTTACACCAGAGCTTAATTTGTCTAGAGGAAATTACTCACGGCATAAACCTGATACTGATGATAAGAGAGATATTAAAAATGCAATAAAATTTCTTAACCAGACAAAACCTTACAGCCACATCCAGGGAGCTGTAGGAAGAAATAATTTGGTTATTCCAGAAAAAAGAAAAGGGACACAAAGTTTGCTTAAAAATATAAAAAAACAAAAAAATAAAACTAATGGTGTTTTAATTAAGTTTCCCAAAAAAAAACAAGATAGCAGAATAGATTTACCTACGGTTGGTTTGAATACTTTAAAGCAATGTAAATTAGCTGGTCTTAAAGGGATAGTTTTAAAACATAAAAGCAATATCTTTTTAGATAAATCAAAAGCAATTAAATTTGCGAATAAAAACAAGCTATTTATTTTAGTAAAATGAAAAAAATTAGTTTAATTCTAATCTTTATTATTATTCAGACTTCAAATCTAAGGTCTGAAAATTTTCAATTAAATCAATTAATCTCAGGTTTAAACAGTCCGTGGAGTTTAGCTTTTAAAAATGAGAATGAAATTCTAATAACAGAAAAATCAGGCCAAATATTATTTGCAAACCTCAAAAATAATACAATAAAAAAAATAAAACATAATTTAGATGTATTAGAAGATGGACAAGGAGGTTTACTTGAAATTCTTTATTACAATGAGACAATTTTTGTTTCCTATTCAGAAAATAGAGGAAATGGTAAATCTAGTACTTCAGTGGCATCTGCTAATTTTAATTATGAAAATTTAAATTTTAAAAATATTTTTAGAGCTGAACCTCCAATTAACTCTGGTTATCATTTTGGATCTAGACTTGTTATAAAAGATGATTTTCTATTTATTACTGCAGGAGAAAGAGGACAAGGCATGATTGCGCAAGATCCAGCAAAACATCCTGGTAGTATTATTAGAATACATTTGGATGGTAAAATTCCAAAAGACAATCCAAAATTTAAAGGTAAAAATAATTGGTTGCCAGAAATTTATCAAATTGGAGTAAGAAACCCCCAAGGAATGGATTTGTCTCCTTATAATAATAAAATCTATTTAACAAATCATGGAGCAAGAGGTGGGGATTGGTTTGGTGAAGCAAAGCATGGAGAAAATTATGGCTGGAAAATTCTTGGTTGGGGAGGAACAAATTACACAGGAACTAAAATTGGTCCTAAGTGGAAACCAGGTTTTTCAAAAGCAATAAAATATTGGGTCCCTTCAATAGCAGCTAGTTCGATGGTTATATATAAAGGTGAAGAGTTTAAAGAATGGAATGGAGATGCTTTAATTACTTCTTTACGTGATCAATCTCTAAGAAAGATTAAATTTAATGATGATAAATATATAAATGAGCAAATAATCTTTAAAGATAAAATTGGAAGAATAAGGGATATTGAAATTCAAAAAAAAACTGGCGAAATATTTTTAATTACTGATCAAGGTTCTGTCTGGAAGCTCTCAAAATGAAAAAAATATTTATTTTAACAGGTGAAGCTTCAGGAGATAAATTAGCTTCAGAAGTTATTTTAAACCTTAAAAAAATTAATCCTGAAATTGACTATCTTTCTGTTGGTGGAGAAAATCTTAAGAAATTAGGAGTGAAATCAATATACAACCTTAAAGAAATAACTTACCTTGGTTTTACCAAAGTAATTTTAAATATTTTTAAGATTAAAAAAAAAATTGATGAAACTGTAAAAGCTATAAATGAATTTCAACCTGACATATTATTTACAGTAGATAGTCCTGATTTTACATTAAGGGTAGCAGAAAAGATAAAAAAAAATAATCCAAACATAAAAACGATCCATTACGTAGCTCCCCAAGTTTGGGTTTGGAGAGAAGGTAGAGCTAAAAAGATAAAAAAATTTATAGATCACATCTTATTATTATTCAATTTTGAAAAACCTTATTTCGATAGAGAGAATATGAGCAATCAATTTGTTGGTCACCCCTTATTAGAAAAAAAAATTGAAAATGCCATAGACATCAATCAAACTTTGGAAAAAAATAAATCTATAATCTCAATTTTTGCAGGAAGTCGTAAGTCAGAAATTACTGTTTTAGCTCCTATACTATTAAATTTTATCAAACTAATGAATGAAAAGTATAGTGATTATACTTTTGTTTTTCATTCAACAAAAGAATATTCAGATTTAATTCAATCATATTTAAATAATAGTGATTTAAAAAATTGTGAAGTAATAAGTGATGATAAAGTTAAAAATTATATATTACAAAATTCAGTATTTGCAGTAGCTAAATCTGGAACTGTATCACTAGAAATATGTAATGCAAAAATACCTTCTATAATTTTATATAAAATGGGATTAGTAAATTTTTTAATTGTTAAAATGCTAGTAAATACTAAGTTTGCAAATATAATAAATATAGCTGCAAAAAAAGAGATCATACCTGAGTTATTACAATCTAATTGTAATCCAAAGAAAATATTTGAGTATGTCTCTAATTACTTAGATAATCCTGAAAAAATTGAAGAGCAAATAAAGAATACTCAATTAATATTAAATGATTTTAAAACAAACAACTCTCCATCTCAGTTAGCAGCAGAGTCGATAAATAAATTTTTAAATTAAAAAGTTACCCATTTTTTTTTACGAGAGGATAAAACACAAGCATCAATAAATTTTGCAGTCAAATAGCCTTCGTGAGCAGTTGGATAATAGTTTTTCTTTTTACTTTTTCTATTTTTAATTTTGTAAGCAATTTCTCTATAAATATTTGAAAAAGCGCTTAAATAGCCTTCGGGATGTCCATATTTTATTCTTTCGAAATCTTTTGATATTCCGCTTTCGTTAAAACCTCTCTCTAAAACTTTAGTCGCTCCAGATATACTATTTAAGATGAGTTTATTAGGATAATTTTGCACCCATTCTAAACTTCCTTTGCTGCCATAAACTCTAATCTTAAGACCATAAACTCCACCTTTTGCATCAGTTGATGTCCAAAAGAGTCCTTTAGCTCCACTATCATAATTAATTAAAACTTGGCAATTAGAGTCCAAATTAACATCTTTTGAAAACTTTTTTATATCAGAAATTAATTTTCCTCTAGAAAGACCAGTAAGATAGTTACATAAATGATAAGCATGTGAACCTAGCTCATTAAGAACAGTAGATATACCTACTAATTTTTTATCTAATTTCCATGAAAATATTTTTTTAGAATTCTTCTTATTTACAATCTTACTACCAGCCCAATTTTGGATGTATTCCACATTAACATATTCTATTTTTCCAATTTTATTATCCTGAATAATTTTTTTAGCATTTCTAACCATAGCGTAAGCTGAATAATTATGAGTTAATCCGTAGATAACTTTTTTATTTTTTTTAATAGCTTTATAAAGACTAGTGGCTTGTTTAATATTAGATGCAAAAGGTTTATCAGATATGACATGAAAATTATTTTTTATAAAATACTCAGCAATTTCTTGATGATTTCCAGGAGGCGTCATTACAGAAATCACTTCAGCGCCGTCTGATCTATTTTTTTCACCTAAGCATAAGTCTTTGTAATTTTTGTAACATCTATTTTTTTCTACACCTATTTTATTTGCAAAAGAGAGATTCTTTTTAAAATTTCTTGAAAAAACACCAGCACATACCTCAAATTTATTATCCAATCTTGAGGCTATACGGTGAACCTCTCCAATCCAAGAACCAGGTCCACCTCCAATAATACCAAGTTTTAATTTTTTTTTCATGTACAAGACTTAAATTTATTTTTATAAATTTATATCATGAAAACAATCATAATCACAGGTGGCACAAGCGGCATTGGATTAGATATTGCCAATTATTTTTATAAAAAAAATTTTAATATAGCTATTGCTGGAATTGGAAGTAGCAAAACTATCAAAAATTTAAAAAAAAGTTTTAATACTACAAGATCTTTAATATTACCTTTAGATTTAACTAAAATAAAAAATATTAAAAAATTTGTTTTTCAAACTAAAAAAAAATTCAAAAAAATAGACATTTTAGTTAACTGTGCAGGCCGTCAACACGTAGCACCTATAACTAATTTTTCAGATAAAATTTGGGAATATATTATTAATCTTAACTTAACGGCTCCTTTTAGAATGATTAAAGAGGTGCTGCCAATTATGAGAAAAAATAAATGGGGAAGAATAATTAATATTTCTTCAGTGCATGGCAAAGTAGCATCAAAATTTAAAAGTGGGTACGTATCATCAAAACATGGTTTAGTGGGTTTAACTAAAGTAGTAGCTCTTGAAACTGCAGAGGAGAATATTACCTGCAACTCTATAGGACCAGGATTTGTTCTTACAGAACTTGTTAACGATCAAATTAAAAAAATTTCTAAAAAAAGAAAAGTTTCATTTGATAAAGCAAAAAAAGATATAATTAGTGAAAAACATCCTTCCAAAAAATTTGTAGATAAAAACGATGTTTCAAAAATGGTTTATTATTTAACTACTGATGAAGCAGCTCAAATAACAGGCTCAAATCTAATTATTGATGGTGGTTGGTCTGCTCAATAAACTATGATTGTTTATACTCATGAAGATTGTTTAAAAAAATTTAATGGTAATGGTCATCCAGAAAGAAAAGAAAGATTAGATAGTATTATAGCCTCAATAAAATCATCTGATTTAAAAGTAGATTTTAAAGAAGCACCTTTAGTTGATTTGGAAACAGTATCGCTGGTGCATCCAAAAAAGCATATAGAACAAATTTTCTCTAATATTCCCAAGGAAGGAATTGTAGGCGTAGAAAAAGAACCCTATGCTGATACTATGCTTTGTCCTAATAGTAAAAATGCAATTTTAAGATCGTGTGGGGCTGGTATTGCTGCAACAAATGATCTTATGAAGAAAAATGAGAGAGTATTTTGTGCAGTTAGACCACCAGGACATCACGCAGAAACTGTAAGAGCTAACGGATTTTGTTTTATTAATAATGTTGCAGTCGCAGCAAGATATTTACAACAACAATATAAGGTTAATAAAGTTGCAATAATTGATTTTGACGTTCATCACGGCAATGGAACTCAAGAAATTTTTTATAAAGATCCTACTGTTGCATACGGTTCTTCTCATGAATTTCCTTTATTTCCTGGAACTGGAGCAGAAAATGAAACTGGAGTTGGAAATATTTTTAATGCAACTTTAAAAGCTGGAACTTTAAGTAAAGATTTTTTTGGAATATTCGATCAAAAGGTATTGAAGCCAATTGATAAATTTAAGCCTGAAGTTATTTTAATTTCTGCAGGTTTTGACGCTCACATAAGAGATCCTTTAGCTAATATCAATCTAGAGTCGGAAGATTTTTTTAAAATTACAAAAAATATAGTCGATATTGCGAATATTCATTCTAAAGGTAGAGTAATTTCTTTTCTTGAGGGTGGTTACGATCTACAAGCCCTATCTGAAAGCATTGTAGAACACCTTAATGCTTTAAAACCCCATATTTGACCAATTATCAGGGTCATTAAACTTTTTTATTTCTTTTTTTGTTACAGGTCTAAAAAGATAGTAAGCAATATATATCGTTAAAAAAAACAAAAAAATTGTTTTCATATACTTGATATATTAAACTAGTTTTATGCAATTTAAGAAAAGAAAATTCGTTAAAATTTTAGGTTTTTCGGCTTTAATAATGTTATTTCCAATTAAAGCTCTTTTAGCAGCTACTAAAAAAATCATTAATCCTAATTTATCTAAAGAACAAAAAAATATCATGTTTAATGAGGGTACAGAAAGACCATTTACAAGTGATTTATTAAAAGAAAAAAGAAAAGGTTTTTATCACTGCGCTAATTGTGGAAACAAACTCTTTGCTTCAACTGCAAAATATGACAGCGGTACAGGCTGGCCTTCATTTTCCGAAGCTTTACCAGGAGCTTTTAAAACAAAAATAGATTATTCATTTGGTATGGAAAGAGTAGAATATCATTGTGCTAAATGCGGAGCACATCATGGTCACGTATTTAATGATGGTCCTAGAGAATCAGGTAAAAGATTCTGTAATAATGGTCTTTGCTTAATATTTAAACCTGAGTAAAAAATAAACTAACTCATTAAAAACTGATTAATTTAAGCGTTTTTTGTACACATGCTAAGCTCAAATTGTTCATATTTGAGAGTGAATTTTAATTCCAAAACATTACATTCTCTGTATGGATCTAATAACGGTTTTATTTATAGGTGCAGTTGTTGTAGCCACAGGTATAATTAACCCAAAACCTAAAGAAGAAGATGTAGCTAAAGCTCCTGAACCTCAAGTAACAACTCCGGTTGTTCAAGAAAGTAAACCGGAACCAGAACCAGAACCTGAGCCAGAACCTACGCCTGAACCAGCAAAAGAACCTGAGCCAGAGCCGGAGCCAGAGCCAGCAAAAGAACCAGAACCTCAACAGGAAGAACCTAAAGAAGAAGAAGAAGTAAATGCTCAACCAGCTCAAGAGCAAGATGCAAAACCTGAAGAAGAGGTTAATGCTGAACCAGTTCAAGAACAAGACGCAAAACCAGAAGAAGAAGAAGCTCAGCCAGTTGTAGAAGAAACTGAAGAGGCAACTGAAGAAAAAGGAATTAGCGCATTAAATATCATTCTTTATATATTAGGAGCAATTGCTGTTATTGCTGCTGGAATATATTTCTTTATGAGAAGAGAACCTACGCCTCAAAGCGCAGCTGATATAGGTAGAGCTCAATCTCAAGAACCAACACCTGAACCTCAGGAAGAACCTGTACAGGAAGAAGCACCATCTGAACCAGAACAACCAGTTCAAGAAGAAACACAAACCGAAACTACTGAGGAACAACCTCAATCAGACAATAACGATCAATCATCTAATAATGATGATGAGAATAATAACAGATAGTTTAAAATTTTTTTCCACCTTCTAAGTAAGCACACTTCTCACAAGTTTTTTCAATTTCAGGTGGCTGATCAAGATTTAAAACATCTTTCATTTCAATTAATTTTTCTTCAATCCAAGACGTGTCCACTCTGTAAGGTATTAATGTAGTTTTGAAGTCTATTTTGTTATCAAATTTATCATTTGTTTTTTCTCCATTACAAACATAAAAAAATGTTCGGTCAGAGACATCAAAATTCATTTTTCTTAAAATATGTACGTAAATATCCATTTGTAATTTATAGCTAAGATGCCATTCAGCATCGAGATAGGATGATACTGTTACAGGATAAGTTGATGATTGAGCTTTATAATCTACTACAACTATTTTTTTCTCATTTAAATCAAACCAGAGATCATCAATACCTCCGTGAATTATAAGATTAGTTTTTTCATCTAAATATGAAATTCCACCTTTTAAAGAATTTCTCCAGGTATCCAAATCTTTGTGCTGATAAGGAACAAAATTTAAATTATGCTTAACCATAATTGGATGAGGTTTTTGTTCTTTTCTATAAAGATCAAATTCCTTTTTTAAAAGTTCATCTACGGCAACGTTTAGAGCCCAACCAGGCATTGATGGCTCTTTTAGTCCTTTGACTCGATCCAAATAGAAGCATCTTTTGCAACTTAGAAAATTGAAAAATTTGGATCTACTTATTTTAAAAGGTGTGTTTGATTTTTTATCGTAAATAGATGTTTTTCGTGTTCTGAAAGATACAGCGTCTTTCATCTAAATTTGTTTAAGTCTTTTAATAACTTCGGTTTTGTCTAATGATAAAATTACATCATATAAACCTGGTCCAAATCTTGAACCTACTAGGGCTATTCTTAAAGGTTGTCCTACTCCCTTAAAATTAGTCTTGTGTTTATCAATTAGAGATTTAATTACAGGTTCTAATGTTTCTCTCGATAAAGAGGGAAGTTTTTCATAGTCAGAGGTAAAATCACTAATTACTTTTTTAGATAAATCATCAATTAATTTTTTATCATCTGTACCAATTTCAATTTTATCATTAATTATATATTGAGCGTTATTCCAAATATCCTCTAAAGTTTTTGCTTTATTTTTTAAGAAGCCCATTGATTTTAAAAGTATATTCTCTTTTGATTGATCTATAGGTTTTTTGTATTTCGAGACGTATTCTTTGAAGAAATTGAAAAGATCTTTTTCATCTATTGTTTTTATATAAGTTTCATTTATTGAATAAATTCTATTCATATCTAGCTTTGAAGGTGATTTACCAACACCACTTAAATCAAATAAATCAATGCTTTCTTGTTTAGTAAAAATCTCTTTATCTTTATAAGACCACCCTAATCTTAATAAATAATTTCTTAAAGCATCTGAAATAATTCCAATTTTTACATAATCTTCAAGTGTAGAGGCATTATCTCTTTTAGATAATTTTTTTCCTTGTTCGCTATGAATTAAAGGTATGTGTGCGAAATTTGGAACTTCCCAACCCATGGCATCATAAATTTGCTTTTGTTTAAAAGAATTAATCATATGATCATCACCTCTAATTACGTGAGTTATTTCCATCTCATGGTCATCAACTGTTGCTGATAATTGATATGTTGGTGATTTATCTTTTCTTAAAATTACGAAATCTTCAATTGTAGAATTTGAGATATTTCTTTCTCCTTGGACCAAATCTTTAATTAAAGTTGTTCCCGACATTTTACTCTTAAATCTTATAACTGCAGGACCATCTTTTTTTTCTTTTAAGTCCCTACATTTCCTATTATAGATAAAAGGAAGATTTTTTCTTTTTGCTAAAGCTTTTTGTTCATCTAATTCTTTTTCTGTACAGTAGCAGGGATAAGCAAAACCTTTTTTTATTAATTCTTCAGCAACTGCGACGTGTTTATTAATATTTTTAGATTGAATGTATTCTTCACCATCATGTTCAATACCTAGCCATGATAATGATGAAATAATTTGCTTTTTAAATTCGTCTTTAGATCTTTCTTTATCTGTATCTTCAATCCTTAAAAAATATTTACCTTTATTTTTCTTAGCTAAAAGCCAATTAAATAAAGCTGTTCGAACACCACCAATGTGAAGAGGCCCAGTAGGAGAGGGCGCAAACCTACAATTAAAAGACATTTCTATTAATTAGACTATTTTAGTGAAAGTTTCTATATAAAGAAACTAATTTACCTTGGATTTTTATTCTGTTTGCAGCGTAAATTTTTGTACCGTAATTTCTGTTAGCAGCTTCTAGTGCAATAGTATTTCCTTTTTTTCTTACTCTTTTCAAAGTTGCTTCTTGATCATCGATTAAAACAACTGCAATTTGACCGCTGTCTACGTTTGAAGTTTTCTTTACAATTACAGTATCACCATCATTGATACCTGCTTCAATCATAGAGTCACCTTTAACTTTTAAACCATAATGTTCACCATTATTTTGCAAATCTTCAGGTAAAGCTACTCTATCAACTTCTTGTTGAATAGCTTCGATAGGTGTTCCAGCTGCAATGCTACCTAAAACAGAAACATCAGTTGATTTTGCTCCTTCTTTATCTAGACCACCTTTAATTACACTTGGTGTAAAAGTATTGAAGATATCGTTCGCGCTAGCATTCTCAGGTAATTTTACTACCTCTAATGCTCTAGCTTTATGAGCTAATCTTTTAACAAATCCACGCTCTTCTAAAGCAGAGATTAATCTATGAATTCCTGATTTCGACTTAAGGTTGAGTGAATTTTTCATTTCCTCATAAGAAGGGGAAATTCCAGAAGATCTAATCTTCTTATTAATGAATATAAGTAAGTTTTTTTGTTTTTTTGTAAGCATAGAACAAACCTCGTACATCTATGTTCTATAAAAGTTCTATTTAAATTACAACTTGAAATAAACCCTTATTTTATTGAGTTATTTGCTTAAATTTTTTTATTAAATCTGCTGGATTGTCAGATTTTAAAAGTGATTCACCGATAAGAAAATTTTTAATTCCTGTCTTTTCATAAATATATTTAGCATCAGCTTCATTCTTAATCCCACTTTCTGAGATGATAGGGGCTTTATGTTCTTTTAAAGTTTCAAAAATAGAAATCGTATTGTTTATAGATATGTCTAATGTTTTTAGGTTTCTATTATTAATTCCAATTAAAGCATCTTCATATTTTAAAGCGGTCTCAGCTTCCTTGTTATCATGAACTTCTACTATTACTGAAAGCTTATGTCTTATTGCTTCAGCATAAATTTCATCTGCTAACTTTTCATCTAGTGCAGCAACAATAATTAAAATACAATCACTGCCATAACTTTTAGATAATGCGATTTGGTAAGGATCTATAAAGAAATCTTTTGCCAGAACGGGTATTTTAAACTTATTTTTAATATCTTTTATATAATCAAGTTTTCCTAAGAAATATTTTTCCTCAGTTAAAACTGAAAGGCAAGTAGCGCCGTTATCTAAATACATTTTTGCAATATTTAAATGATTAAAATCTTTAACTAATTCTCCAGCTGATGGACTCGCTTTTTTTATCTCTGTAATAAGTGAAACACCTTTATTATTTGATATGGCATCTTTAAAATTTAAAAAATTATTTAAAGATTTAATTGTATTTTCAAGGTTGTCTAAAGAATTATTCTTTTTAATATTTTTCAAAGACTCTTTTTTGTCTTCGATAATCTTATCTAAAACATTAGCCATTATTTTGATTGTAATTTTGTCAAATGCTCAAATACTTTACCAGAACTTAGATGCTCAGAAGCTTTCTTAAAAGCACTTTTAAAATCACTTTCTTTCCCTGCAACAATTAATCCAGCAGCAGCATTTAAAGCAACAGACTGTGAAAATTCGTTAGAGGTTCCTTTGTATATTTCTATAATTTTTTCAGAATTGTACTCTGCATTTTTTCCTTTTAAATTTTCTTTATTTCCTGAATTTAAACCAAGTTCTTTAGGATCAATTGTAAATTCATTTATCTTACCATCTTTTAATTCTACAACATTTGTTTTTGCAAAAGGCGAAATTTCATCCATGCCATCATCGCTATGAACAATATAAGCATGAACAACATTGTTTTCTTTTAAAGCTTCAGCAAAAGGCTTCATCCATTTTTTATCAAAAACACCAATTACTTGTCTTTTAACTTGAGCCGGACTGCTTAAAGGACCAATTAAATTGAAAATAGTTTTCTTACCCATTTTTTTTCTAGCAGGGCCCACATGTTTCATTGCTGAGTGGTAATTTGGTGCAAACATAAAAGCAAAATTAAAATTCTTAATACTTTCTTCTGCTTCATTTGAATTAAAATTAATATTAATTTTTAATGCTTCTAATACATCAGCTGAACCACAATTAGATGAAACGGCTTTATTTCCGTGTTTAGCAACTTTAACACCCATGCTCGCTAAAACTATTGCAGCCGCAGTTGAAACATTTAATGAGTTCTGACCATCGCCTCCAGTTCCACAAGTATCAATAGTATTTAGATCTGCTGAAACTTTTGTTGCCTTCTCTCTTAGAACAAATATGCCACCAGCTAATTCATCTTTTGTTTCACCTTTTTTTATTAAAGCTTCTAGAATCTCAATAATTTGACCTTCTTCATGTTTGCCTTCCATAAGATCTGAAAAAAGAGATTTACTTTCTTCAAACGAAAGGTTTTGACCTTGCTTTAATTTATTAATTGCATCAGACATATTTAATTATTAATAAAATTTTTAATCAATTTCATGCCCATTTTAGTACTTATGCTTTCAGGATGAAACTGAAACCCGTGAATATTATAGTTTTTATGCATTAACCCCATAACCGTTTTATTCTTTGTTTCAGCTGTTATTATCAGGTCTTTTGGAAACTTTTTACGGTCAACGACCAAACTGTGATATCTCGTAGCTTCAAAATTATTTTGAATATTTTTAAATAAACCCATTTTTTGATGTTTAATTTTACTTGTTTTTCCGTGCATTAAATTTTTAGCTCTTATTATTTTTCCACCAAAAACCTGGCCAATAATCTGATGACCCAAACAAACTCCGAGAATGGGTATTTTTTTATGAACTTCTTTAACTATCTTTAGACAATTTCCAGCTTGATTAGGATTACCAGGACCGGGTGAAATAACAATTTTATCATATTTTTTTTTCAATATTGTTTTTCCATCAATCTTATCATTTCTAAATACTTCAACATTCTTTTTAAAATTAGAGATGTAGTGAAATAAATTGTAAGTAAAACTATCGTAGTTATCTATTAATAGTATTTTCATTTAATCTACTGCTCTCATTAATGCTTTAGCTTTATTTACTGTTTCAGCATACTCTTTTTCAGGTTTGCTATCCGCGACTACACCTGCACCAGCTTGTACATAAAATTTTTTATTTTTTATTAAAGCTGTTCTTAACGCTATACAGGTATCAAATTCACCATTAGGAGTGAAATAACCAATTCCTCCTGCATATAGTTTTCTTTTAGTTTTCTCTAATTCATCGATGATTTCCATAGCTCTTATTTTTGGTGCACCGCTGACCGTTCCAGCTGGAAATCCTGATAATAAAGTTTCAAATAATGAGAAGTTGCTATTAAATTTACCTATAACATTAGAGACAATATGCATTACATGAGAATATCTCTCGACTTTAAACTTTTCAGTTACTTTAACTGTATTTACTTTAGATACTTTTCCAACGTCATTTCTTCCAAGATCCAACAACATTAAATGTTCAGCTAATTCTTTTTTATCTTTTAGAAGGTCAAATTCATATTTTTTATCTTCTTTTATATTTTTTCCTCTTGGTCTAGTACCGGCGATAGGCCTTATCGTTACTTCACCGCCTCTAAGCCTGACTAATATTTCTGGACTACTACCCAATATGTTAAAATCTTTATAGTTAAAATAAAACATAAAAGGTGAGGGGTTAGATTTTCTTAAATGATTATAAATTTCTATTGGTGTTTTATTTATTTTTCTTTCAAATCTTTGACTCAAAACAACTTGAAAAATATCTCCTTTTTCAATGTATGTTTTTGCTTTTTTAACAAGTGATTTAAATTTTTCTTTAGAAGTATTTGATTTAATTAAATTTTTATTAGGTTTAAATGAAAATTGTTCTGGAAGCTTGATATTTTCAAAATCTTCATACAAATCAAACCTCTTGTTTATTGTATGGTATTCTTCTTCATAATTTTTAATTTTTGTATCTGCATAAACGTTTTCCACGTAAAAAATCTTTTTTTTTACGTTATCGTAAATTATCAAATTTTTAGGTCTTGATAATCTAACATCAGGAATTTTAAGATCATCTTTACAATTATTAGGAATTTTTTCTATATATCGAATAACATCATAAGAAAAATAACCTACAAGCATCGAAGACATCGAAGGTAATTGATTTGGAATTTTAATCTTAAATTCCTTAATAAGTTTATTAATATATTTTAATGGATCAGATTTAATTTTAGTTTTTTTACCTGAGCTATTAAGTGTAATTATATTTTTATTTATATCCCATATTTTATCAGGATTAAGACCAATTATAGTATAACGACCTTTGATTGTACCTTTTTCGACTGATTCAAAGATAAAGCTATTTTTTTCAGCTAAAAGAAATCTAAACAAGTTTTCGACCTTGTAATATTGATTACAAGATCTTGCTCTAAATAAAATTTGATGTTTTTTTTTAGAGTGATTATTTTTAAATTCTCTAAAACTTAAATTTAACTTCATTAAAATGAATTTTTAACACGATCTATAGTTCTTTGATTAACCTCAACTTTATACTTCTGATTAGCATTTTCATCATATGATTGATAGATTTTGTTAATCAAGTTTAATCGTGCCTTAGCTTCGTATTGCTCAAATTCATTACCTTTTTTATCTAGTTTTTTATATTCAGTATTTTTTGTTGATATTAAAAAACTTTTTGTGAGTGTGCTATTGGTAATTAGATTAATATCTCCATCTTTAGTTAAAAAAATTCTTTTTACTATACCTTCATCAAAAACATCGTTTTGTTTTATATTAGAAATTTTATAATCTTTAACTACCAAACTATTATTGTCAGCAAATTTTTTAAAATTCTCACCATCAAAAGCACCTAAGCTTATATCTTTAGCCAATGATGTATTGCTATCTATTTTTTCTTTAAAGCTTAATTGAGCATTAAGCGCTTCTAAAACCTCAGGATCGTTCATTGGTCTATTTTTTTTCTCTTCATCTTTAATTTCTGCTAAGTAATATTTACTTTCTAAATTAATTACTTCAGGTGATTGAGGTGTTTTAATATTATAAATCTTATTAAAAAGATTATCTGGTAAATTTTCTATTTTCTTTTTTTCTTCATCTTCTTTTTTTGCGTTTATTTTATTAAATTCTATAATCTTTAAGTTATTAGCTTTTGCCGTTTCCTCAAATGATTGTCCATCTAAAACATTGTTTTCAATAATATCTAATTGCTTGAAAAAATTCTCATTATAATCTTGGCTACCACTAATTAATTCTGGCTTAATTTCTGCGTATCTAATTGATTTAAGCTCTGTAAAAAATACATTTTTATTTCTTTCGTAGAGTTCTTTAATGCTTTCTAACGATGGTTTTTTCTTTGAGTGGTATTTTTCTAAATCTATATATTGAATAGTTTTTGTTTGATTTTCTTTTCTAAATTCCTTTTCAACTAAAATATCAGGGATAACTATTCCTCCTGCTAATGAACTTAAAAACTGTCTTCTTTTTTCTTGTTCAACAATGTTAGCTTCAAATTGAGGTGCAGTAATTCCACTTTTAATTAAAAATTTTTCATACTCAGTTCTTGAAAATTTATCATCTTTAAAAAAAGATTTGTCATTTTTAATAATATCTCTTAGAGCGTTATCGCTAACTACAACACCAAGTTTTTCTATTTCTAACGACATCACTTTTTTTCCAATATAATCAGACAAAATTTGTTCAACGAGATCTGTTTTTGATAAATTTTTTACCTGTTCTTCATTTAAATTAAGCCGGTTAATATAATTGACAAATTCCTGCGTACTAATTTTATTAGAGTCCACAGTTGCAACTACGTTTTGATTTCCGCCTCTAAACACATCTCCCATCCCCCAGAAGACAAATGGCAAAATAATAATTCCAACTAAAAGTTTAACAAAAAATGATTTTGATAATTTACCTATTGATGTTGCCATTATATTAATTTATTAAGTTCAAAATTATACACCTATAGATTAAAATTTAAACTAAGGCAAATTATGAGATATTTTATCGGAAATTGGAAAATGTTCGGGGTACCAAAATCTATCAGTATTCTTAACAAAATTAATTCATATTATTCAAAAGACAAAAATAGAAACAAATACAGAGTTATAATTACCCCTCCATATACTCTAATTGAAAGCTATTCTAAATATTTCAAAAACAAGAAAATTTCGATAGGTGCCCAAAACTGTTATCAGAAAGAACAATTCTCCTCAAATACTGCAGCCGTAAGCCCTTACATGCTTAAAAGTGTTGGTGCTAAATATACTTTAGTAGGACATTCAGACAATAGAGGCGAGGGAGATACTGACACAATGCTCAAAGATAAAGTTAGGTATGCTTTGAAAAATAATTTGAAAGTAGTTTTTTGCATTGGTGAAAACAAAACAGAGAAAAAAAATAAAAAAACACTAAGTGTTTTAAAAAGGCAATTGACAAAAGTTTTAGAAAAAAAATTTAATAAGAATAATATAATAGTTGCTTATGAGCCTATTTGGTCAATTGGCACTGGAAAAATTCCAACTGCAGATGAATTAAAAAAAACTACAATTCATATTAAAAAAGTTTTAAAGGGAATATTTAAAAAAAATAGTCCAGCAGTGCTTTATGGTGGCTCCGTAGATGGCAGCAATGTAGAGATGTTTAAAGAAATTAAAGAAATAGATGGTTTTTTAGTAGGCGGGGCTTCAAAAACTTCTAAAAAATTTATTGATATAATAAAGAATTACTATAGATAAGCACCATGGAAAGCCTATTAATCTTTGTTAACATTATTCTGGCAATAATATTAGTTATAATTATTCTTCTTCAAAGATCTGAAGGTGGAGCTTTAGGTTTAGGTGTTTCACAGGATAATTTCACGTCAGCAAGATCAGTAGGAACTTTTTTAACAAAATTTACATCAATAGTTGCTGCATTATTTATAATATGTAGTATTGCAATAGTTGCTATTTCACGAGATGAATTTCGTGAAACACAATCAGTTCTCGAAAAAGAAGAAGAAGAAAATTCAAACCTTCCACAGATACCTCAATCGAAGTAATTAAGACTTTGTATTTAAGATAATATAAAGTATAACATACTTCCATGGCGCGATATATATTCGTAACTGGCGGCGTGGTCTCATCTTTAGGAAAAGGATTATCATCTGCTTCACTAGCTTACTTATTACAATCAAGAGGGTACAAAGTAAGAATTAGAAAATTAGATCCTTATTTAAATGTTGACCCAGGAACAATGAGTCCATTTCAACATGGGGAAGTTTTTGTAACTGATGATGGAGCTGAAACAGATTTAGATTTAGGGCATTACGAAAGATTTTCAGGAATTTCTGCAAAAAAATCTGACAACATCACAACAGGTAAAATTTATAGCGATGTTTTAAAAAAAGAAAGACAAGGAAAATATCTTGGTAAAACTGTTCAAGTTATTCCACATATCACAAATAGAATTAAAGAATTTATTAAACATGATGTTGCTAAAGAAGATTTTGTAATATGCGAAATTGGTGGAACAGTCGGTGATATTGAAAGTCTTCCTTTTTTAGAGGCTATAAGACAATTTTCAAATGAATTTGGCAGAAAAAATACGTTATTTATCCATTTAACTTTAGTTCCTTATATGAGGGCTTCAGATGAAATCAAAACAAAGCCCACACAACATTCAGTTAAAGAGCTTAGGAGCATTGGTATCCAGCCTGATATAATTATCTGTAGATCAGAAAGATCTATTCCTTTAGATCAAAGAAAGAAAATTTCATTATTTTGTAACGTATCTATAGACGATGTTATTGAAACAGTTGATGTAAAAACAATTTATGAAGCTCCAATAAGTTTTAATAAAGAAAAATTAGACGAAAGAGTTTTAAAATTTTTCAAAATTAAGTCTAAAAGAAAAGTTAATTTAACTCCTTGGAAAAAAATTACGAATTCAGTTTTAAATAATAAAAAGAAAGTTAATATTGCAATAATTGGCAAGTATGTAGAATTAAAAGATGCTTATAAATCACTCGATGAAGCATTAACTCATGGTGGTATTGCTAATAATTTAAAAGTTAATTTAGTGAGGATTGAGTCAGATTATTTAAAGCCAAAAGATGTAAAGAATAAACTTAAAGAAGTTTCTGGAATTTTAATTCCAGGCGGATTTGGTAAAAGAGGAACCGAAGGAAAAATTGCAGCTATTACTTATGCAAGAAAAAACAATATACCTTTTTTAGGTATTTGTTTTGGAATGCAGATGGCCGTAATCGAATTTGCCCGAAATAGATTAAATATTAAAAATGCCACTTCTAGTGAGTTTGGCCCATCTAAAGGCTCAGTTGTTGGCTTGATGAGTGAGTGGATTAAAGATGGTAGATTAATGAAAGGAACAGATAAGGAATTAGGCGGAACAATGAGATTAGGCAGCTATGAAGCTAGGCTTAAAAAAGGTTCCTTAATAAATAGTATTTATAAATCTGCAAAAATTTTTGAGAGGCATAGACATAGATATGAAGTTAATATTAACTTTAAAGATAAATTTGAAAATAAGGGTATGATATTTTCTGGACTATCACCAAATATGAAATTACCAGAGATAATTGAACTCAAAAATCATCCATGGTTTATAGGAGTTCAATTTCATCCTGAATTTAAATCTAGACCTTTAGCTCCACATCCTTTATTCTCCTCATTTATTAAAGCTGCAAAAATCAAATCGAATAAATGACAAACCATAAAGTAAAGTGCTCTAATTTTGAAATAGCAAACGATAAGCCGTTTACTTTAATCGCAGGTCCTTGCCAATTAGAGAATGAGCAACATGCAATTAAAATGTCAACTGAGCTTAAAAAAATTACAAGCGAACTTGGAATTAATTTAATTTATAAAACATCTTTTGATAAAGCCAATAGAACTAGTCTTAAAGGTAAAAGAGGAATAGGATTAGAAAAGTCTTTACCTATTTTTGATAAAATTAGAAAAGAAGTAGGTGTACCTGTTTTAACAGATGTACATACAGCTGAGCAGTGTTCAATAGTTGCTGATCATGTTGATGTTTTACAAATACCAGCATTTTTATGTAGACAAACTGATTTATTAATAGCTGCAGCTAAAACTGGAAAAATAATTAATGTTAAAAAAGGTCAATTCTTAGCACCATGGGATATGGCAAATGTAATTAAAAAGATTGAAGACTCAGGAAATAAAAATATTTTAATTACAGAGAGAGGTGCTAGCTTTGGTTATAACACTTTAGTCTCTGATATGAGAGCTTTACCAATAATGTCTAAGTTTGGTTTCCCAATCGTATTTGATGCAACTCATTCAGTACAACAACCTGGTGGTATGGGAGAAAAAAGTGGAGGACAAAGAGAGTTTGTTCCTTACTTAGCAAGAGCAGCAATAGCAGTTGGTGTTGGAGCAGTTTTCATGGAAACACATGAAGACCCTGACAATGCGCCATCGGATGGACCTAACATGGTACCAATAAACGAAGTTAAATCGTTATTAAAAAAATTAACTGAAATAGATAAATTAGTTAAATAAAAAATGGCAAAAATTAAAAACGTCAAAGGCCGTCAAGTTTTTGATAGCAGAGGAAACCCGACTGTTGAAGCAGAAGTTTTTTTAGATAATAACATTTCCGCTACAGCAATTTCTCCTTCAGGTGCGTCCACAGGCGCTTTTGAAGCTCATGAATTAAGAGACAAAGACAAAAATAAATTTTTAGGAAAAAGCGTTAATACAGCAGTAGAAAATATAAATAGTAAAATTTCTTCAAAACTTGTTGGACTAGATACAGATAAACAAGAAATTATCGATAAAACCTTATTAGATCTTGATGGAAGTGAGAATAAAACTAATTTAGGTGCCAACGCTACTCTTGCAGTGTCTTTAGCTAATGCAAAATGTTCAGCAGTTACAAACAATAAATCTTTGTTTAAGAATTTAGGAAAATCTTTCTCTTTACCTATTCCTTTGATGAACATTATTAATGGCGGAGCACACGCAGACAATGATTTAAATATTCAAGAATTCATGATCAGACCTGACTCAGCTAAAAATTTTATGGATGCTATAGAAAAATGTTTTTTAGTAATTCAAAATTTAAAAAAATTATTACAGTCGAAAAAAATGCTTACCAATGTTGGTGATGAAGGAGGGTTTGCTCCATCTATCAATACAAATGAAGAGGCATTAGAGCTTATTGTTCAAGCTATTGAAAAATCTAAATTAAAAGCAGGGCAAGATGTTGTGATATGTTTAGATGTTGCTGCAAATGAGTTGATGAATGAAAAAGGAGAATACTCAATAGAGTCAAAAAATTTTACATCAGTAGACAATGTTATTAAATATTATGAAAAACTTACGTCAAACTATCCTATTAAGTCTATAGAGGATCCTTTTGCAGAAGAAGACTGGAATTCTTGGAATAAAATTACAAACGCTATTGGTAAAAATGTACAACTTGTTGGAGATGATCTATTTGTTACAAATACAAAACGTTTGGAAAAAGGTATTAAAGAAAAATCAGCTAACAGTATACTAGTTAAACCTAATCAGATTGGGACTTTAACAGAGACGCTTGAAGTTATTTCAATGGCAAAAAAAGCAAATTTTAATACAATTATTTCTCATAGATCAGGTGATTCAGAAGATACTTTCATAGCTGATTTGGCAGTAGCTACAATGTCTTCTCAAATAAAGACTGGATCTTTAGCAAGGTCTGAAAGAGTGGCGAAATATAACAGATTATTGCGTGTCGAAGAGGAACTTGGCAACCAAGCTAAAATGGCTAGAATCTAATTAATGAAGCTATTTGAAAGTTTGAAAAATAAAAAATTTTTATTATTTAATATTTTTTTTACTCTTTATATCGCGATAAATCTTATTGGAGGTGAGAGGGGATTAATCTCTTACTTTGATAAAAAAAATACTTATGAGGAATTAATGGAAAAAGATAAAAAATTGACTGCAAAATTAAAAGATTTAGATCATAAAATTTCTCTAATAAATAATAATGATCAGGATTATTTAGAAATTCTTTATAGGGAAAAATTTAATTACGTAAAACAAGACGAAATAATAATAAAACTTAAATGAGCGAAAAAGTTAGACATCCCGAAAAAGTAAATAAACCTTTAAATCCAATTAAAAAAAAACCAGGGTGGATAAGGTCAAAGATTGTAGACTCACAAGTTTTTTTTCAAACAAAACAAGTAGTTAATCAAAATAATTTAGTTACCGTTTGTCAGGAAGCTAATTGTCCAAATATAACCGAATGTTGGAGCAAAAAGCATGCAACTTTTATGATTATGGGAGATACTTGCACAAGAGCTTGCGCATTTTGTGACGTTAAAACTGGCAAACCAACAGATCTAGATATTTTCGAGCCTGCTAAAATTTCAAATGCTGTAAAAAATTTAAATTTGAAGCATGTTGTTATTACTTCTGTAGATAGAGATGATTTAGATGATGGTGGCTCAGAGCATTTTTATAGAGTTGTAAAAGCTACTAGAGAAAAAAACCCTAATACCTCGATTGAGGTTCTAACCCCAGACTTTTTAAGGAAAGGGGAAGCTTATAAAAAAGTTTTAGAGGCAGATTTAGATGTTTTTAATCACAATATTGAAACTGTTCCAAGACTTTATACAAAAGTCAGACCTGGGGCACGGTATTTTGCATCTTTAGAACTTTTAAAAAATGCAAAAAAATTTAATAAAAAAGTATTTACGAAATCCGGAATTATGGTGGGCTTAGGTGAAACTAAAGATGAAGTAATCCAAGTTATGGACGATTTAAGATCAGCAGAGGTTGATTTTATTACTATCGGTCAATATTTACAGCCATCTGCTAAACATCACCCATTAGATAGATATTATCATCCGGATGAATTTAAAGAATTTGAAAATATTGCAAAAACTAAAGGGTTTTTATTAGTTTCTTCATCACCATTAACAAGATCTTCGTATCATGCGGATGAAGATTTTAGAAAATTACAAGATGCAAGAAATAAAAAACTCGAATGTCATCCGCAACATTAAAAAAGATCATCCCTTGTAAAAAAGATCAACTTATAGAAATGGTTCTTGATATTGAAAAGTATCCAGAGTTCGTTCCTTGGTGCATGGAAGGAAAAATTTTTGATAAAAATGAAAGTACAGACTTAATTACTTTTAACGGGGATTTAAAAGTTGGAAAAAGTATTTTAAATGAAACCTTTTCAAGTCATGTTACTTATCACAAAGCATCAGATAAAATAATTGTTACAAATTTAGATGGCCCTTTAAAACATCTTAAAAATGAATGGTTTTTTAAAGAAATAAATAACAACACCCAATTAGAATTTTTTATTGATTTTGAACTAAAGAATCCAATTTTAAATTCTATAATGAAAAAATCCTTTGAACTTGGTTTAAACAAAATCGCTAAATCATTCGAGGAAAGAGCAATACGATTATATAAATAATGTTAATAGTTTCTGTTTTATTGGTAGTTTTTTTTTTTCACATTTAAAAGTTTAGCTTCTTATATTAAAAAAATTAGAACAGGTGATCCTAATGAGAGCGATATAACTTATTGGATGTTTTCTTATGATTTTAAATCTCCAAATAAAGATTGGGTTCCTGAAAGCAAAGATTTACTAGTGAAAAAAAGAGCAAGAAATTTTTTAGTTTTTATTTTGTATTTAATTGCGTTTGGAATATTCTTGTTACTTAATAGTTTTACATCTCATCTTTTAGATTTTATAGTCAATCCGAAGTTTAGTTACCCTATCTGATAAAAGCAGCTAATAAGCTTAATGCCTTTTTTACAGTTTGTTTTTGAATAAAAGTTCTACCATTATTTTTAAAATTGCATTTATTTACAATAACTTTTTTTCCATTTTTTAATCCAATATAAACTAAACCAATTGGCTTTTGTTTAGATCCGCCTTTAGGACCAGCTATTCCTGTTATCGAAATACATGCTTTTGCTTTACTAATTTTGCTTAAATTATTAACCATTGCTAGACAACATTGAATGCTGACAGCTCCATTTTTACTAATAATTTGTTTTGGTATTTTTAGTATGCTTGTTTTAGCTTGATTTGAGTAAGTAACTAATCCCATACTAAATACTTTCGATGATCCGCTTACAGATGTAATAGCACTAGATAACATTCCGCCAGTACATGACTCTGCAACAGCGAGTTTTAATTTCTTTCTTTTTAACAATTCAACTATTTTTTGATTTAAATTCATTAGAAAAACTTAGATTTAACTATCATAAAGATTATAAGCGTTAGAACAACATATAAGCCTGCTATAACATCATCAAATATTACACCAAAACTATTTTTAAATTTTTTATCAAAGAAGTTTACTGGGAAAGGTTTTTTAATATCAAAATATCTAAATAAGATAAAAATATATAAATAGAATAAAATGGCTTCTTGAGGATCTTTAATAGTGCCATGAGAAATTTCATAAAGATAAATTGGAATGGATTGACCAATAAATTCATCAATAACAACCTCTTTTGGGTCTTTATTATCATTACCTTTTATATAATTGGAGACTGCGTAAAAAGAATAAATAAAAATTAACAACAAAATTATAAGTATAATATTAGAAGATAAATTTATGATGTGAAACAAACTAAACAAAAAAACTGTAGTTATCAAAGATGTGATAGTGCCAGGAGCATATCTAAAAGATCCAATTCCAAAACATGTAACAAATAAATAATTAAATATTTTGATCATATTTTATTACCGAGGTTATTACTTCGCAGGCTATTGCTTTTTCTTTTCCAACAACACCTAACTTTTCAGTCGTTTTACCTTTAATATTTATTTGATTAGTCGAGATTTCACAAAGTTTTGCGATATTATCTATCATCCTTTTTTTGTAATTTTTTATTTTAGGTGTTTGAGTGATAATATTTATATCGATATTGTTAATATAGTAACCTTTTGATTTTATCTGCTCTATAACTTTGCGAAGCAAAATTGTTGACCTTATATTCTTAAATTTTTTACTTTTATCTGAAAACATTTGACCAATGTCTCCCATTTGACATGCTCCTAAGATTGCATCAGTTATCGAATGAAGAACAGGATCTCCATCTGAATGACCTAATGTTCCAAGTTTTGACTTGATTTTTAAGCCAGCCAAAAAAAGTTTTCTTTTAGGAACAAGTCTATGAACATCAAAACCAATTCCTACACTTTGCCTAGATTTATAAATATTTTTTAAAGTTTCAAAGTCTTCTCTGTCTGTAATTTTAAAATTATTTTTTTCTCCTTCGATAAATTTAACTTTATTTAAATCCATATATAGAGAAATGTCATCGTCTTTATATTTCCCGGAATTAGTTTTATGCAAATGAAAAATTTCTTTTAAATCAAATGCTTGAGGTGTTTGCGTTAAAAATAAATTATCTCTTTTTTTACCAATAATGTACTCTTCTTTACTTGAATCTATTATTTGTTTGATAGCATCTTGCACTTTAATTCTTGGAATCACGGCCCTAGCTGATTTCATATTCTTTAAAATTGAATTAAATAATTTTAATGAAAAATTAGGTCTTGCAACATCATGAATTAAAACTTTATTTATATCTTTTTGTTTATTTAAATATTTAAGGGCATTAAAAGTTGACTCTCTTCTGCTTTTACCACCAGAAATTAATTTTACATTTTTTATTTTGAGTGATTTTACTTTTTTTAAGTCTTTTTTGTTATAAACAAGAATAATTTGTTTAATTGCTTTAAATTGAAGAGCTTTATTAACATTTATTTCTATTAATGATTTGCCCCCTAATTTTTGGTATGGTTTGCCTATATTAGAACCAAATCTATGGCTATTACCTCCTGCAAGAATTATTAAACAAAAACTCATGGTTTTTACTTATATAATATTTATATAGATATTTAATGGTTAATTAAGATGTTTAAGATAATTAAAAACTTCAATTGGATTATTTTATCTTCATTTCTTTGTATTTTCATGGGAATTGTTACTTTTTTAACATTTATTAATGAAGGTTTTATTCCACTTACAGATAAAAATTTACAAAATTTATTAATCGTTGATATTTTTTTATTACTAATTTTTTTTACTTTAATTTTTAGAAACTTTTACAGATTTTACTATACAGGTAAAAAAAATAAAAAAGGTTCACAAACTAATTTAAAATATATTTCTGTATTTTCATTATTCACTGTGATCCCATCCTTAATAGTTGCGATATTTTCATTATTTATTTTTAATTTCGGAATTCAAAACTATTTTGATAAACAAATTACAAAAGCCGTAAACAACTCATTTGATGTTGCCAAAAACTATTTAGAAGAAAGTAAAGAAAACGTTTTATCAGACGTAATATTAATGAGTGTAGGATTAAACCGGGCATCTGGATTATACTATTCTAACCCAAATCGTTTCCAAAATATTGTTAGATCAGAAAAAATATTAAGAAGAGTCGATGATGTTTATTTGATCGACAGTCTTGGTAATATACTTCTATCAGATGTTAGGGATATAACCGAAGAATTTGTAATTCCTGCAGACGAAGATTACGACGAAGCCTTAGAGGGAAAACCAGTTTTTATTTCTGACAATCTAGAAAATAAAACAACTGTGATGACCAAATTAACTGCTTTAGTTGACACGTATTTGTATATTTCAAGAAATATTGATCCTGAAATCTTAAGATACCTGAATGAGACTGAGCAAGCAGTAAGTTTTTATTATTCTGTGGAGAATAGTCAAACAGGAATAAAAGTTACTTTTGCAGTTATATATGTAATCGTAGTTACGTTATTATTATTTTTATCAACTTCAATAGCTATTACTTTTGCATCCAGGTTAACAAAGCCTATTGTAAACCTAATTGGAGCATCAGATTCAATAAGCAAAGGAGCACTTGATGTAAAAGTTCCAGAATTAGAAACAGATGAAGAATTTCAACAATTAAATAAAAACTTCAATCAAATGATTGAAAGATTGAAAGAACAACAAGATAAACTTTTAATCACTGAAAGATACGAAGCTTGGGAAAGTGTTGCAAGAAAGTTAGCTCATGAAATAAAAAATCCATTAACTCCAATTCAGCTTTCGATTGATAGCTTAAGAGAAAAATATAAAGATAAATTAAACCAAGATAGTAAAAATTTTGAAAAATATTTAGAAACCATTAATAGACAAATTAGAGACATTGAAAAACTTGTTAATGAATTTTCAAATTTTGCTAGAATGCCAAGACCTATATTTAAAAAAATTGATCTGACTCAACTAATTATAAAATCTTCAGACTTTATCAAAATGACTTCAAAAAATTCAATTAATGTAATTAAAAATACGCAAGATAAATTTATTGAGGGTGACGAGGATCAATTGAATCGAGTTATGATTAATCTTATAAAGAATTCAGAAGAGGCACTGGAAGATATTAAGCAGAAAGACCCTAATTTTAAAGGAAATATAGACATAGAAATAGTTAGCAATAATGACTATATAACACTAAGAATTCATGATAATGGCCCAGGTATTACAGACGCTAAAAAAGCAATGACTCCATATTTTACAACTAAAAAAACTGGAACGGGTTTAGGCCTTCCAATAGTAACTAAAATTATAAATGAACATAATGGAAGTTTTTCAATTAAAAAAAGCAAAGACAATAAAGGCACTATAGTTACAATATCATTACCTAAATATGCTTAAAGAAATTTTAGTTATAGACGATAATCCAGATATTAGATTTTTAGTTAGCAATATTCTGGAAGAACAAAATTATAAAATTAGAACTGCTGCAAACTATGATCAAGCAGTTTTAGAAATAAATAAACGCCTTCCTGATCTAGCGATTTTAGATATCAAATTAGATAAGCCTGATAAAGACGGTATAGATTTATTAAAACTAATAATAAAAAAAAATAAAAATCTCCCAGTTATAATGATCTCAGGACATGCGACTGTAAAAGTCGCTGTTGAAGCAATAAGGCTAGGTGCTTACGAATTTATTGAAAAACCATTTTCAAAAGAAAAAATATTAAATTATGTAAATAGAGGCTTGGAGTCGTCATTACTCAAAAAAGAAAAGGATATTATCGAAAATAAATTATTCCACTCATTTGATCTTGTTGGAGATAGCCCAGATATGGTCAAAGTTAGAAAAACTATCGAAAAATTATCAACTTCAGAAAGTAGGATTTTAATTTCTGGACCTACAGGGTCTGGAAAAGAACTTGTCGCTAGAAAAATCCATAAAAATTCAGGAAGAGTAAAAGAGCCATTCGTTATAATTAATGCGGCTTTATTGAAGGAAAGAACATATGAAAAAGAATTATTTGGTGAAGAATTTGATGATGGAAATATTTCATTTGGAGCATTAGAAAGAGCAAACAAAGGAACTTTACTTATCGATGAAGTATCAGAAATTCCTTACGAAACACAGGCAAATGTTTTAAGAGTTTTAATAGACCAAAAATTTAAACGGATTAATGGTTCTAAAGATATAAATGTAAACATAAGACTTATTTCATCTACATCTAAAGATCTTAAGCAATTAGTTAAAGAAAATAAATTTAGAGAAGATCTCTTTCATAGATTAAACGTAATGCCTATAGAATTAAATTCATTATCTTCAAGGACTGAAGATATTCCTTTATTAATTAATTATTTTAAAGCTAAACTTGCAGAAATAAATGGTGTTCAAGAGCCAAACATAGATATAAAGAATGACAGCTTATACACCTATAGTTGGCCTGGTAATGTCAGAGAGCTTAGAAATCTAGTTGAAAGAATAACAATTTTATCATCAAACGATAGCAAAGAAAAAATAAACCAATTAATTAATGATATATTAAATCCTTCTTCAAAAATTACAGAAGAGAACAATATTTTAACTCAATCTTTTCAATCTCCATTAAAAGAAGCTAGAGAACATTTTGAAAAAGAATACTTAACAATACAACTCAAAAAACATCACGGAAACATTTCGAAAACTGCTGACTTCATTGGTATGGAGAGATCAGCACTTCATAGAAAACTTAAATCTTTAGGCATTAAAGGAATCAATTAAAATATGAACATAATTATATGTGGAGCCGGTAAAGTTGGCTTTTCAATTAGTAAACAATTATCTGCTCAAGGTCACTCAGTTACTGTAATTGATCAATCGTCAGAGGATATTAAGAAAATAAATGATACCCAAGATGTAAAAGGGATTGTTGGAAGAGCAACCCTTCCGAGTGTGTTAGAAAATGCGGGAGCAGAAAAAGCAGATATGGTTATAGCTGTTACAAGAAATGACGAAACTAATATGATTGTTTGTCAGTTGGCTAGTTCTCTATTTAACGTTTCTAAAAAAATAGCTCGTATAAGAACTAAAGATTTTTTAGAAGGTAAATGGGGAAAGCTTTATAATAAGTCTAATATACCAATAGATGTTATTATTTCTCCTGAATTAGAGGTAGCAAAATCACTTTATAGAAGACTAGAAGCTCCTGGTGCTTTAGACAACGTGCCTTTTGGTAAAAACAAAGTAAAGATGCTAGAAATTTCTATCGAAAAAAATTGTCCAATTAAAAACATACCACTTAAAAAATTAACAGAAAAATTTCCTGATTTTAAAGCAAATATCCTTGGAGCTATGAGAAAAGGAAAATTTGTATACTTAAAAAAAAATGATCAGATGTTAGAGGATGATAACGTATATGTGGTTGTAAGTAGTGATCAATTAACTCCTATTTTAAAAGCATTTGGACATGAGGAAAAAGTTTCAAAAAACGTACTTATTATTGGTGGAGGAAATATCGGTCTTCATTTAGCAAAAATGCTTGAGGAAAATTTTGAAGATTTAAGAATTAAAATAATTGAAAAAAATAAACAAAGAGCTGAAGAAATAGCTAATGAGCTGTCTTCTTCAATAGTAATAAATGGTGATGCTTTAGATGAAGAAATTCTCAAGGAAGCTAATCTTGAAGGATCAGAAACAGTTTTAGCTTTAACTAATGACGACGAGAACAATATGATGGCATGTGTTCTTGCAGAAAAAACAGGACTTAAAAAAAGAACTATCGCAATAGTAAATAAAACGAATTACAATCTTTTACAGGACTCACTTAACATTGATGATTTAGTTGATCCAAGAATGACAACAGTTTCTAGAATTATGGAACATGTTCACAGGGGTACTATTGGTACAGTTTACTCTTTATTAGACGGAGAATATGAATTTATAGAAGCGAAAATTTCTGATAAGTCAGAACTTATTAATAAAAAAATCCGTGACTCAAACTTACCAGAGGATATTAGAATTGGTGCAGTAATAAGAAAAGATCAAGTAATTATCCCAAGATCTAGTTTTATTTTTGAAAAAGATGATCTAGTTGTATTTCTTGCAAAAAGGGAGGAATTAAAAGCAGTTGAAAGCATCTTTAGTGTTGGCGCAATTTAATTTTCATGAATTTTAAAGGTATAAGTTTTTATCTAAGCTTATTTTGTTTCCCTATAAGTTTTCTGGCTTTAATAAATATTTTATACGCAACTTATTTTGACTATTTTTTAAGTATAGAGACATATTTTATAACACTAGTTTCTTCATTAATAATAGGTTCCGGACTTTTATATTTTGGAAAAAATTCAGTAAAAAAAATTTATTACATTGATCAATTAATTTTAATTATTTCTACTTATTTGTTAATTTCAATGTTAATTGCTATTCCTTTTTACTTAAGTAATTACCAAGTTACATTTTTGAACTCTATATTTGAAGCAGTATCCGGTTTAACTGGCACAGGGTTTTCAGTTTTTAAAAATATAAAATATTTAGACCCAACCTTAATTTTATGGAGATCTTCTTCACAATGGATTGGAGGATTATATTTTCTTATTTTTCTAATGATTATTTTTTCTAATAAAACTTTTAACTATAAAATGACCGATCTCGTTTATTCTGGTGATAGCAGTTATAAATCAGAGGAAAATATAAAAGAAAATATCACTAAAATAATAATTGTTTACTCTGTTCTAAGTTTAATAATTTTTACTTTACTGAACATTTCTGGATTGAGGCTCTTTAATTCTCTAAATATATCAATGACATTAATATCAGGTGGTGGATTTCTTCCAACTGATAATATTTATAAAATTATATCAACTAACTTTCAGAAAATAATTTTCTTTTTTTCTTTAATTATCTCGATGCTCAATCTTTTTCTATTATTTAATTTATTTAACAAAAAAAATTTGTTAGATGGTCATAGGGAAGACTTGTATTTAGTAATTTTTTTAATACTTCTTTTTGGCCTTATATCCTTTAATGATTACTCGGCATTTGATTTAATTTTAAGTATACTAAGTAGTTTAGCCAGCTCAGGTCTGACATTTTTAGATCAAGGTAATAATCTTAGTCTATATTTTTTACTTATTACATTAGTTGGTGGCTCTTTAATATCTAATACCTCTGGCATAAAATTGATTAGATTTTATATTCTTCTTAAAATTACATCATCAGAAATATTAAAATTAATCAGTCCTAATAGTATAATTAACAAAACAATTTTTAGCTCAAATAGAAAGATATCAGATGAAAGCATTAGAATATCTTTTTTAATATTCATCTCTTTTTTTGTAAGTCTTTTTATTTTATCTAGTTTTCTTGTTGTTGATAATATTGGTTTTGAAAAATCATTTAAATTATCCATTCTTACGTTAACTAACACTTTAAATTCTACAATGTATAATATGGAAAACATTAACTTTAGTAATTTATTAACATCTTCAAAGATGAGTTTAATATTTTTTATGATAGTCGGAAAAATTGAGCTAATATCTATTTTTTTAATTTTCAAAAAACTAATATTTAAAGACTAATGTCAAAAATAGTAATCATAGGAGCAGGTGCAATGGGATCAGCATTTGCTTTACCTTGTTTAGATAATAATCATGATATTAATATCGTAGGTACTCACTTAGAAAATGATTTTATAGATGAATTTAAAAAAAACGACAATTTACACCCAGGTTTAAAAACAAAAATTCCAAAAGAAATTAATATATTTAAATTTGATAAATTTGATGAACTTCTCAAATCTAATGTCGATTTAATTGTGTTAGGCATCAGTTCAAAGGGGATTGAGTGGGTTTCAGATCAAATTTGTAGGTTATATAAAGATAAAAAAGTACCTAAATTATTAATGCTTACAAAAGGATTGAGTATTCATAATAATAATTACGAATTATTAGTTGATAAACTAGAAAGACTTTTGAAGTCCAAGGGAATTAATAAGATAGACATTTCTGCAGTTGGCGGACCTTGTTTAGCAGCAGGTCTAGCTAATAGAGTTCATAGCAGCGTTGTTATTGCAAACAAAGATATTAATACTGCAAAAAAAATTGCTGATATGCTTAATACAAATTATTATCACACTTCATACTCTGATGACTTAAACGGTGTTGAAGTATCAGCTGCGATTAAGAATATTTTTTCAATGGCTGTTGGTGCTGCGAAAGGTTTATGTAGTCAAAATATATCACCTGAAGTTAGAGAAAAAAATTATCTTAATACTGCTTCTGCTTTAATCAAGCAGTCTATCCATGAAATGGAAATTTTTGTCGAACATTTAAAAGGAAAAAAGGAAACCGTAAAAGGCTTAGCAGGTTTAGGAGATTTATATGTCAGTTCTGGTGGTGGACGTAATGCAAAAATGGGATCTTATATTGGTGAAGGTTTAACTTTTTCAGAAGCAAAAAAAACTAAAATGGAAAAAGTGACTGTAGAAGGAGCTGATCTTGCAAAAGAAATTGCTAAGAAAGTTAATGAAGATTTTGACCAAAAAAAAATGCCTTTAATGCTTGGGATGATTAATGCTATTGTAGATGATAAAAAACTTGAATTAGACTGGGAAGCATTTAGATGAAAAAATTTATAATTTCTATTGATGCGGGGACAACTTCAAATAGATCAATATTATTTGATTTAAAAGGTAAACCGGTTTTTTCTTCTCAAAAAGAATTTACTCAATATTTTCCAAAAAGTGGATGGGTTGAACATAATCCTGAAGAAATTTGGAGAACGACTTTAAAAACTTTAAAAGATGTAATTCAAAAAGCAAAAAGACTTAGAGGCGAAATTCTCAGCATCGGTATTACTAATCAAAGAGAAACAACTGTTTTATGGGATAAGAAAACAGGTAAACCAGTTTATAACGCTATCGTTTGGCAAGATCGTAGACAAGAAGAGTTTTGTAAAAAACTTAGAAAACAAAACAAAGATACAATGGTTTTTAATAAAACCGGTCTTTTAATCGACTCTTATTTTTCAGGTACAAAAATTAAATGGATTTTAGATAATGTTTCAAAAGCTAAACAGCTAATGAATAAAAAACAATTATTATTTGGAACTATTGATAGCTTTTTAATCTGGAGACTTACAAGAGGAAAAGTTCATGCAACTGATGCAACAAATGCAAGCAGAACAATGATTTATAATATTTCATCAAATAAATGGGATGATGCAATTTTAAAATTACTAAAAATACAAAAACATATTTTACCGGAAGTAAAAGACTGTGCAGATGACTATGGTCAAACACATTCATCAATTACAGGAAAATCAATTCCAATTAATGGTGTAGTAGGTGATCAGCAATCAGCTACAATAGGTCAATGTTGCTTTGAACCTGGGTCTCTTAAAAGCACATATGGAACTGGTGCTTTTGTTTTATTAAATACTGGATCTAAAAAGATTTATTCTAAAAATAGATTGCTAACTACGATTGCATATAGAATTAATGGTAAAACAACTTATGCGATGGAAGGTTCAATTTTTATTGCTGGAGCAGGAGTTCAATGGTTAAGAGATAGAATGAAGTTTTTTAAATCAGCACCTGAAACAGAAAAAATTGTTAAATCGTTAAAAGATAATAATAATATTTATTTAGTGCCAGCTTTTACAGGTCTTGGTGCTCCTTATTGGGATGCAAACGCAAGAGGTGTTTTAAGTGGAATTACTAGAGACACAAGTCCTAAAGAAATTGTTAGAGCAACAATAGAAGCTGTTGCTTATCAAACTTATGATTTATTTGAAGCAATGAAACATGATGGATTAAGACCTAAAATTGTAAAAGTTGATGGTGGAATGGTAATGAATAATTGGTTTTCACAATTCTTATCAGACATTGTTAATGTAAAAGTTTTAAGACCTAAAGTTCAAGAAACCACAGCGCTAGGTGCAGCATTTATGGCAGGTTTACAAATTGGAGTTTACAAATCATTAAAAGATATTTCTAAAAATTGGCATTTAGACAAAAATTTCTCACCAAAAATGAAAAATCAAAATAGAAATAATCTTTTAAAAGGCTGGGCCTCAGCTATTAAGAAAACTTTAAGCAATTAACACACCCTTAAGTTGAATTAAAAAGACAATTATATCCTGTACACTTTGGGCTATTTTTGGTTCAATAGTCCATCATTTAAACAACAATGGGGGAAATAAAGATGTTAAAAACATTTAAAACTTTTCTAGCTGTTGCTGTTTCATTTTCTCTAATTACTATTTCTAATGCGATTGCAGGCGGACACGATGCTGCAATTAAGAAATGGTCAAACGGTGAGTTTAGTCTTTCTACAATCTCTGCAAAAGAGAGAGAGAAAGAACTACAGTGGTTTCATGATGCTGCTAAACCATTCAAAGGAATGGAAATAAACGTATTATCAGAAACTATTCCAACTCACGAATATGAATCAAAAGTTTTAACAAAAGCTTTTGAGGAAATAACTGGTATTAAAGTAAATCACCAGTTACTTGGAGAAGGGGAAGTAGTACAAGCTGTACAAACTCAAATGCAAACTGGAAGAAACTTGTATGATGCGTACATCAATGACTCTGATTTGATCGGTACACACTCAAGACTTCAGTTAGCAGTAAACTTAACTGACTGGATGGCCGGTGAGGGTAAAGATGTAACTTTACCGACTTTAGATCTTAAAGATTTCATCGGAATTTCATTCACGACAGGTCCAGATGGTGATTTATATCAATTACCTGACCAACAATTTGCTAACCTTTACTGGTTTAGAAAAGATTGGTTCGACAGACCTGAAATCAAAAAAGGTTTCAAAGCTAAATACGGATACGATCTAGGTGTACCAGTTAACTGGTCTGCTTACGAAGATATCGCTGCATACTTTACAAATGATGTGAAGAATATAGACGGTGTTAGAGTATACGGTCACATGGACTACGGTAAGAGAGCTCCAGACTTAGGATGGAGAATGACTGACGCGTGGTTATCAATGGCTGGTGCAGGTTCAGTTGGTAAACCGAATGGTGTACCAGTAGACGAGTGGGGAATAAGAATGGAAAAAGGTTCTTGTAACCCAGTTGGTGCTGACGTAGCAAGAGGTGGGGCTGCTAATGGTCCTGCTGCCGTATATGCAATCAGAAAATGGGACGAGTGGTTAAGAGCTTACGCACCTCCAGGTGCTGCGGCGATGGACTTCTATCAGTCTCTGCCAGCTTTATCATCAGGAAACGTTGCTCAGCAAATTTTCTGGTATACAGCGTTTACGGCATCAATGGTTGCTCCAAAGAGTTCTGGAAACAAAACAGTTGATGATAGTGGTAATCCTTTATGGAGAATGGGACCATCACCAAAAGGTCCTTACTGGGATGAAGGTATGAAGCTTGGTTATCAAGATGCTGGATCATGGACTTTATTCAAGTCTACTCCAGTTGACAGAAGAAAAGCTGCGTGGTTATACGCTCAGTTCGTAGTATCTAAAACTGTTGATCTTAAGAAAAGTGATGTTGGTTTAACTATCATTAGAGATAGTACAATTAACCACAAACACTTTACTAAGAGAGCTCCAAAACTTGGTGGACTTGTAGAATTCTACAGATCTAAAAACAGAGTATTGTGGTCACCAACAGGTGTAAACGTTCCGGACTATCCGAAACTTGCACAAATCTGGTGGCAACAAATTGGAGACGTAAACTCAGGTGCGTTTACTCCACAACAAGCTATGGATCGTCTTGCAGAAGAGATGAACTTAGTTATGTCACGTATGGAAGCTGCTGATAAAGCAAACAATACATACGGTGGATGTGGTCCAAGATTAGCTAAGCCGAAAGGCGCTGATTATTGGTTGAAACAACCAGGATCACCAAAAGCTAAGCGTAATGAGAAGCCTAAAGGTAAAACAGTTCCTTTCGAAAAAGCTTGGAACTAATTTAGGTTAAATCTAAATTTAAAGGGGGCTTAACGGCCCCCTTTTTTTAAAACAGATTTCAAAAAAATATGAGCTTAGAATTAAAGAACGTAGAAAAAAAAGTAGGGTTAGATACTCATATTTACCCAACAAATTTAAAATTAGAAAAAAATACAATCAATATTCTTTTAGGATCCACACTAGCTGGGAAGACTACATTAATGCAGATTATGGCTGGTCTAGATAAACCAACATCAGGTGAGATTTGGTTTAATAATGAAAACGTAACAGGGATGAAAGTTCAAAAAAGAAACGTTTCAATGGTTTACCAGCAGTTTATTAATTATCCGAATTTTACAGTTTACGACAATATTGCATCGCCTCTGAAAATCACTGGAGTAAAGTCTGATGAGATCAAACAAAGAGTTGGAAAAGTTGCTGAATTATTAAAATTATCAGGGATGTTAAACAAGAAACCCAATGAACTTTCTGGAGGACAACAACAAAGAACAGCATTAGCAAGAGCTTTAGTCAAAGACTCAGATTTAATATTATTAGATGAACCTCTGGCTAACTTAGATTTCAAACTTAGAGAAGAATTAAGGGAAGAATTACCAAAGCTATTTGAAAACAGAGATTGTATTGTTGTTTACGCTACAACAGAGCCATCAGAAGCTCTACTCTTAGGAGGAAATACCGCGACTTTATTAGAAGGAAAGGTTATTCAATACGGGAAAACTTTAGACACTTACAATAAACCAAATACTTTAGTATCAGCACAGGTATTTAGTGACCCGCCGATGAATATTGCAAAAATTAAAAAATCTGGTGATCAATGTTCATTTTTACAAAATAAAATTCAATGGAAGACAAAACTTAATATTAAAGACGGTGAATACAAAGTTGGAATTAGACCTCATAACATTACAACTTACAAAGAAGGCAGCAATACACTCGAGATCAAAGGTAAGGTTTTAATTTCAGAAATTAGCGGCTCCGAAAGTTTAATTCACTTTACAAATGGAGATTTAAGTTGGGTTTCACTATCAAATGGAGTTTTTCAAAAGAATGTAGGTGATGAAATGAATTTATACATGAACACAGATGAGTTCGTTTACTTTGATCAAAACGAAAGGTTAATTTCTAATGGCTAAAGTTACTTTAAAAGATCTAAGTCATAGTTACTTAAAAACACAGTCTTCTGATGCTGATTGGGCAATTAGAGGAGTGAATATTGATTGGAATGATGGAGGAGCTTATGCATTACTTGGTCCATCAGGATGTGGGAAGACAACATTGTTAAATATAATTTCTGGATTAATTACACCAACTAAAGGTGATATTTTATTTGATGATAAAGTTGTCTCTGGTTTAAATCCAGTTGAGAGAAATATAGCTCAGATTTTTCAATTCCCAGTTATTTACGACACTATGACAGTTTATGATAACTTGGCATTTCCTTTAAGAAATAGAAAAATTCCAGAGGAAGAAATAAAAGCTAAAGTTCATGAAATAGCTGAAATGCTTGAACTATCTTCAACTTTAAATAATAGAGCTTCAGGTTTAACTGCAGATGGAAAACAAAAAATTTCTCTTGGTCGTGGTTTAGTGAGATCAGATGTGAATGCTATTATGTTTGATGAACCATTAACAGTAATCGACCCTCATTTAAAATGGATTTTAAGATCAAAACTAAAAGAACTTCACCAAAAAATTAATAGAACAATGATTTATGTTACACACGATCAAACCGAAGCTTTAACATTCGCTGATCAAGTTGTTGTAATGCATGAAGGTCAAATTGTTCAAACAGGAACTCCCGTTGATCTATTTGAAAAACCAAAACATACATTTGTTGGATATTTTATTGGTTCACCAGGCATGAATGTTCTTCCTTGTCAAATTAATGGAAGTGATGTGATCGTAAATGGAAAAAAAATAGAAACTCATCAACAAGTTAAAAAAAATAATTTTAGTAAAACAGAAGTTGGTGTGAGACCTGAATTTATATCTTTTAGCAACGACGGAATACCAGTTAAAGTTTTATCAGTAAGTAATACTGGTCGACATAAAATTGTAGATACTGAAAGTGAAAGTGGAAAGATAAAAATGATTGCTAAATCTAATGAGAATATTCCATCAGGTTCTGCATTTTTAAAATTTAAAAAAGAATACACTTATACTTACGGAGATAGTTGGATAATTGAATGAATAAAACAGTAAATCAAAAAGCATGGTTCTTTGTAATACCAGTTTTCGTACTGGTGGCTTTCAATGCAATTATTCCACTGATGACAGTAGTAAACTATGCCTTCCAAGAAACTTTTGGAAATAACGTTTTTATGTGGGAAGGCACAAGATGGTTTAAACAAATCATGTTATCTGAAAGATTTCACGCATCTCTCGGAAGACAATTCTTATTTACGTTTATAATTTTATTTATTCAAATTCCTTTAGGCATAGCCATAGCACTAACGATGCCAAAAGAAGGATTAGGTGTTCCAGTTTGTTTAGTATTAATGTCAATGCCACTTTTAATTCCATGGAACGTTGTTGGAGCTATGTGGAATATATTTGCTTTACCTGACATTGGTTTCTTAGGGCATTCATTAAATGCTTTAGGTTTTGATTATAATTTTACTCAACAAATAGGTGATGCATGGTTTACAACTATATTAATGGACGTGTGGCACTGGACGTCTTTAGTAGTTTTATTATCTTATGCAGGATTAAGATCAATTCAGCCTGCTTATTATCAAGCGGCAGAAATTGATGGTGCAAGCCGTTGGGCAGTCTTTACTAAAATTGAATTACCCAAAATGAAAAAAGTATTAACGATAGCAATACTTTTAAGGTTCATGGACAGCTTTATGATTTACACAGAACCTTTTGTATTAACAGGTGGTGGACCAGGAAACGCAACAGCTTTCTTATCAATTGATCTAGTAAAAATGGCTTTAGGTCAATTTGATTTAGGACCAGCTGCAGCAATGTCATTAATTTATTTCTTTATAGTGCTTTTAGTTTGTTGGGTGTTTTACACATTAATGATGAGAAATGAGGAGAAATCATGAAGAAAGCTAAGTGGTTAGTTCCTACAATTTATATCATTTTCTTAATGTTACCGATTTACTGGTTGTTGAATATGTCATTTAAAACAACAACGGAGATTATAAATACTTACACTCTTTGGCCGCAGGAATTCACTTTAGAAAATTATAAGAAAATTTTTACTGATAGCACTTGGTACAATGGTTATTTAAATTCAATTTACTACGTTGTAATGAATACAGTAATTTCAGTTGCAGCTGCTTTACCTGCAGCTTATGCATTTTCAAGATATAAGTTTGTTGGTGATAAACATTTATTCTTCTGGTTATTAACTAATAGAATGGCTCCACCTGCAGTATTTGCCTTACCATTCTTTCAGTTTTATTCTTCAGTAAACTTATTTGATACTCATGTGGCTGTAGCTTTATCACATTGTTTATTTAATATTCCATTAGCAGTTTGGATTTTAGAAGGATTTATGTCGTCTGTGCCAAAAGAATTAGATGAAACAGCTTATGTGGATGGTTACTCATTTTGGAGATTTTTCTTTAAAATATTTATTCCAACAATTACTGCAGGAATAGGTATTACAATGTTCTTCTGCTTCATGTTCTCATGGGTAGAGCTTCTTTTAGCTAAAACTTTAACCGCTGTAGCAGCTAAACCGATCGCAGCTACTATGACTAGAACCGCCAGTACATCAGGATATGAACTCGGATTACTTGCAGCAGCTGGAAGTTTAACAATAGTTCCAGGCGCAATAGTGATTTACTTTGTAAGAAACTACATCGCGAAAGGATTTGCATTAGGTAGAGTATGATATTTTCTGTTTTACAAGCAGCTACTTGGGGTGACATGGGTAAGGAAAAAGAAAAAAGTTTCTTTGACTTTGAATTCATCACCTGGATGGCATGGACTTGGCAAACAGCAGCATTCTTTATCTTTATAGCTTTATGTTTAACTGTGATGGTAATTTGGGAAAAAAAATCTCCAGGGGGAGATCCAAGAAGAGGAATTTTAGGATTAGATACCACAAGAGGGGATAGACTTTTTATTTCTTTACTAGGTAGTGCATTTATTCACTTATTTTGGTTAGCTTTAGTTGGAAGTGTTTTGTGGATAGCAACAATTATTTGTGTTGCTTATTTCGTACTAGTGTTTAAATACGTATAAAAATTATGGTTAAAGTTGGTATAAACGGTTTTGGAAGAATAGGAAGATTAATCCTAAGAGCATTATTAGAAAACTACAAAGGAAAAATTCAAGTTGTAGGTATCAACGATCTTGGTTCAATCGAAGCCAACGCTCATTTAATAAAATTTGATAGTACACATGGTACTCTTAATCACGATGTGAAAACAACAAGTGAAGGTTTTCAAATTGGTGATCAAAATATAAAAGTTTTTGCAGAAAGAGATCCTGCTAAGCTCCCATGGGGTAAAATTGGTGCAGATGTTGTTTTAGAGTGCACAGGGTTCTTTTTAGATAAAGCTTCGGCAGGTAAACATATTGAAGCTGGTGCTAAAAAAGTAATTATCTCTGCTCCTGCTAAAGAAGTAGATTTTACAGTTGTTCAAGGGGTTAACAGTAAAGAGCTTAAAAAAGAACATAATATAATTTCTAATGGATCATGCACAACGAACTGTTTAGCTCCAGTAGCTATGGTTTTAGAAAATAGTTTTGGAATTGAATATGGATATATGACTACTATTCATAGTTACACTGGTGATCAAAAATTATTAGATACACTTCACAAAGATCTTAGAAGAGCAAGAGCTTCAGGTGATGCAATGATACCAACTTCAACTGGTGCAGCAAAAGCAATGAGCTTAGTTTTACCAAGTTTAAAAGGAAAATTAGATGGTACAGCTATAAGAGTTCCAACTCCAAACGTATCTTTAATTGATCTTACTTTTGTACCAAATAAAGAAGTAACAGCTGAAAGCATCAATGATGCAATGAGCAAAGCTGCAAGCGGCCCTCTTAAAGGTATTTTAGCAACAAATTCAGCTCCATTAGTTTCAAAAGACTTTAATCACAATCCTCACAGCTCAATTTTTGATTTAACTCAAACTCAAGTCATTAAAGGAAAATTCAGTAGAGTTCTTTCTTGGTATGATAATGAGTGGGGTTTTTCTAATAGAATGTGTGATACAGCAATTCAAATTGCTGGATTAATTTAATTAAGTTCCTACTTTATAAAGTCTAATCATATTCGTCATCCCAGCTTTACCAAATGGTAAGCCAGCTGTAATTATAACGAAATCATTCTTTTTTATAAATTTTAACTTTCTAATAATTTCTCTAGAAATAGACATCATATCTTTCCAGCCATTAGCATCTCTACTATTTTTAGATTGAACTCCCCATAATAATGATACTTGTCTACAAACATTTATATTTGGTGAGATTGTTACTATTTTTGCTGCAGGTCTCATTGCAGAAACTAGTTTCGCAGATTTTCCTGAATTAGAAAAAACAATTATCGCTTTTACATTTTGATTATAAGCAATGTTTTTTACTGATCTTAGTATTGATTTAACGGGATCATTATCAGAAAAGATAGAATTTTTGAAATCTTCAATATGTTCTCTTTTATATTTTTCAGTTGAGAGAATAGTTTCAGTCATTGTTGATACAGCTTGAGTTGGAAATTTTCCAATTGCAGCTTCTGCAGATAACATAACTGTATCTGCACCTTGGAAGATAGCTGTAGCTATATCATTAATCTCAGCTCGAGTTGCAGTATTATTTTCAATCATACTTTCAAGCATTTGAGTTGCTACAATTACAGATTTAGAAAATTGAGAGCATTTTTTAATCAAACTTAATTGAACTTTTGGAACTTCACTATGACCAATATCTATAGCAAGATCCCCTCTAGCTATCATAATCGAGTCTGTTGCTTTTATAATTTTATTAATATTGCTTAGAGCATGTTTATTTTCAATTTTAGAAATAATTCCCATGTCTTTTTTAATCAGTTTTCTAGCTTCAAGTATTAATTTCTCATTTTGTAAATAGGATAAAGCAATCCAATTACATCCAAGTTTAACTGCAGTTTTAATATCTTTTTTGTCTTTTATCGTTAATTTATTAAACGCTATGTCGAAATTTGGAATGTGAACACTCTTATTGTTCCTCATTAAACAATTTTGACTTTTACATAATGTTTTAACTGAAGTTCCTATTTTTCCAGTTACGACAAAAGTATATTTACCGTCATCAATTAAAATTTTATTACCTTTTTTTAATTTCTTTAGAATTTTAGGGTAGGGGAAGCTTATTCTGTTTTTGTCACCTAATTCTTTTTTAGCATCAAAAATAAATTTTTGATTAAATTTAATTTTTTGAACATTATCTTTGATTTTACCAACTCTTAGTTTTACACCTTGTAAATCAGCTATAAGGGCAATTTTTTTATCAGTGCTTCTTTCAACTTTCCTTATTCTTTTAACAATAGAAGAAATATTTTTTGTATCGTGGCTAAAGTTTATTCTAAAAGCATCAACTCCTAGTTTGACGAGTTGTTTTAGCTTAGTTTCATTATAAATTGCTGGTCCTAATGTTGCTATAATTTTGGCTTTTTTTTCCATTATGAAATTATTGTGTTATAACATTACTTGCCTCAAAAAAGAATATTTAACACTAATTTATTATGAGTAATAAAAAAATTGGAATACTAACCAGCGGCGGTGATTGTGGTGGATTGAACGCTGCAATCAGATCTATTTTTTATAGAGCAAAAAACAAATATAATATGGATGTTTTCGGAATTAAGGACGGAACAGCTGGTTTAATGCAAAGGCCTGTAGCAGCAGTTCAATTAACTCACAAAACCTTCGAAGGCTATTTATTAAGACAAGGCGGTACTTTTTTAGGATCTACTAATAAAGGAAACCCATTTAAATTCCCGACTAAAGACGGAAAATTCATCGACACATCAAAAGAAATAATCGAAGGTTACCACCAGATGAAGCTTGATGGTCTTATCATTATAGGCGGAGATGGAAGCATGCAAATCTTAAAAAAACTCGCAAAAGAAGGTGATATGAAAATTGTAGCAATACCAAAGACAATCGATAATGATGTAGGAGCTACAGAAAGTTCTATTGGATTTCATACCGCTGTAGATGTAGCAACGCAAGCTTTAGATAACCTTCAATCAACAGCAGCAAGTCACAGAAGAGCAATGATTTTAGAAGTAATGGGAAGAGACGCAGGTCATATTGCATTAAACGCAGGAATAGCTGGAGGTGCAGATGTTATTTTAATTCCGGAAATAAAATATTCAATTGATGGAATTATAAAAAAATTAAATGAAATGAAAAAACATGACGTTCAACATTCACTTATTGTAGTAGCAGAAGCTGTAAAAAAAGAAGACGGCTCAAGAGTAATGCATAAATACATGGACGGTGAAAAAAGATTAGGTGGAATAGGAGATTACATTGCATCAGAACTTATGAAAAAAACTGAAACCGAATGTAGAGTAACAGCCTTAGGTCATGTTCAAAGAGGAGCACCGCCAACAGCAAGTGATAGAATTTTAGCTAGTGCGTTTGGTGTTTATGCAGTAGATTTATTAAATCAGGAAAAATTTGATCGTATGGTAGCGTGGAGAGATAGAAGAGTAGTAGACGTTCCTATAGATGAGGGGATAAGCACTTATAAGAATGTTGAAAGAAAAGACTCTCTTGTTGAAACAGCTTTATCATTAGGTATTTATTTAGGAGATGAAGTATAATGAACAAAGAATTAGATAAATTAGCAACTAAATTAGCAAAAGCTTTTTTACAAAATAAAGTCATTGCACCGCTACCAAGACATTGTACAAAAAATTTAATTTCAGCTACAAAATTTAGGAAATTATGTGAAAGCAAAGTAAAAAAGCCTATTCAAGGATTTAAAGCAGCAGGCACTGGAATACCATTATTAAAAAAATTAAAAGAGAAAGAACCTTTTTATGCGCCTGTATACAAACATAACGTATTAAAAAATAATAAGAGTGTAAAAGTCAATAAGTATGTTTTAGGTATAGAAGTAGAAGTTTGTTACCTAATAAAAAAAAGTTTTTTTGATTTTAAAAAAAGAGTAAATAAAAATAATTTTAAAAAGTTTATATCTCATATTGCTCCCTGTATTGAAGTTGTTGGATACAGACAAAGAAAAAAAGGTTTGAAAGGATTTGGAGATTTATGCTCTGATTTTGGTTGTAACGTTAAATTTATATTGGGAGCCAAAAAAAAATTTAAAAACAATAATGTTAAAAACTTAAAAACTAGTATTTCAAACTCTAAAATCAATCAACATGTTAAAGGAAATACAAACACAGTTTATATAAACCCTATGAACTCTTTAAGATTTGTTTTAAGTAAAATTCAAAAAGATAAAGTCAAACATAGCGATAACTTCTATGTATTTACTGGTTCATCTGTTGGCGTTGTGCCAATTTTAGGTAAAGGAATTTATAAAGCTAAGATTGATAAGCTCGGTTCTGTAGCTGCTAAAATTATTTAGTTAGATAAAAAATATCCACCAATAAGAATAATAGATGCGATCGCTATCATTCTAAATTTTTGTTTAAATTGATCTTTTCTTTCACCTTGAACTTTTCTTTTTGAAAGAAAGTAGATGTTAGCTTGATCTTTGTTTCTGAATTTTGGTCGAAGAGGATTCGGTATTGATTTGTTTTTAATAGCGTTAAACTTTTTTGGATTAATCTGAAGCATGAGCCATATAACTCACTTTAAGGTATTTAATCAACTATTAGTCGCAAAATAAGCCAATATCTGCGTCATTATTGAAAATGATAATAATTATCAATTTCATTGACAATGAGAATAATTATCATTAAAAGAGCCTTAAATTATGGAATTAACACCTTTAATAAGCTCATTCGTCATTCTTTTAAGAGAAGGTTTTGAAGCAATGTTAATTGCTATGCTTGTCTTTATGTATTTAGACAAGGTTAAAGCAAGACACAAAAGACCAGCAGTATTCTGGGGAATGGGAGCGGGTGTATTAGTCTCTTTATTGATCGCAGTAGGATTTAAACAGATCGTAGGTTTAACAGGGGCGCATGAAGAATTATTTGAAGGTGGTGTGATGCTTATCGCAGCTGGAATGTTAACTTATGTAGCTTTCTTCTGTCATACAGCGAAAAAAGAGTTAGAAAATAAAGTTGATGAAGCTATTACATCAGGAAAAACTTTTGCATTATCTTTCACAGTGTTTTTAGCAATTGTAAGAGAAGGATTTGAAATAGTTTTATTTTACGCAGCATTATTCAGCACAGGAGTTTACAATACAGTGCCAGCAATCATTGGTGGGGTAGGTGGACTTTTAGCACTAATCATTATCTATTTTGGAATGGGAAGAATTACAAAAATTATTCCAATTGGAACTTTCTTCAGAGTTTCTAGTTTAATGTTGTTTGCTGTTGCAATTTATTTTGCATTCGAAGGTGTTCACGAAATTCAAGAAGGCTTAGAAGCTTTACAAGCATAAATCTTTAATGAAAAAAAGAGTTGCTATTTTAATAGTCTCTCATTCATTTTTATTAGTATTTGGTTTTGCATTAGGAATTTATCTTTTACCCATTTTAACTGCTCCAAAAGCTCCAGATAAAAATTTTATAATCAACGAAAGCAATAAAGCTGTTTACAAAACAGAATTTATTAGAGATTTAGATGGCTCTGATTTACTTCATTATGGAGATGGTGAAGTGTTTTTAGAAAAAGATAAAATTTCTTTTGTAGGCAAACTAGCCCCAGGACCAGATTACAGGTTATATTTAACAAAATCATTTGCTCAGAATGAAGAAGAGTTTTTAAAAATTAAAATGGACTCGTTATATGTCGGAGATGTAAAAACGTTTACTAATTTTACTGTATCTTCAAAAGTTAACCTACCGTTAGAAAATTATAATTCATTGATAGTTTGGTGTGAAAGTTTTAATGAGTTTATAACTTCTGCTAAATATAAGTAATTAAGAATATAGAACTTTTTCGTATTTTTTGAAAAATTCTAAATATTTAAGTTGAGACTCAGGTTTAAGCTTTTTAAAAGCCTCATCTAAAGTATCAGAGTTAAGTATTTTATCTTTTTTCTTTGAAAATAATAAAACAAAGTAAAATCTAATTTTATAAATATTTTTAGGTGTTAGTTTTGATATAAAAAATATAATTAAAAATAAACTAATAGGTATAAAAATTAATATTATATTTTTACTTATCTTTAATGATTTTAAATCTTGAATAAATTGTTTTTGTTTATTTTTATCGTAACTGATTAAACTTTTTGTCCAAACAAAATCAAGATAGCTGATATAATTAGAAAAATCTTTAAATAAGCTTGTACCTATTCTGAAATTATCTTCCGAATTTTCTTTTAAGATTTGATTAAGAGTAGTTTTTACTTTGTTTGGTGGAATAGCTAAAGTAGGATCATACTCAATCCATTTACCTCCATCCCAAACCTCAACCCAAGCATGAGCATCTTGCTGTTTAAATTCATAGAAATCACCAACGCTATTTAACTCACCCCCAAGATAACCTGTGACTATTCTTGCTGGAATGCCAGCTAATCTTGCTAAAATTACAAATGTTCCAGCGTAATGTTCACAGTAACCCTCTTTTATTTTAAAAAAGAAGTCAGAATAATCATTAATATTTTCACTAATCGGTGGCTTTAAAGAATAATAGTAATCATCTTTATTAAATGTATTTAAGATATGTTTTAAATATTGAGTATCTGTTTTACCTTTTTTATTAGTATCTGCCCATTTCCTCAATTCAGAAGAAATAGAATTAGGTAGATCCAAATAATATTGACGAAGCCCATCGTTTAACTCCATGTTAATTGTATATTTTCTAAGCTGAATTAACTTTTTGCTCTCAATTTCTTTTTTAGATCTGTAAGTTTGATTAAATATACTAAAAGAATAATCCTGTGGGTCACTGACTATTGTTGTGTTTTTTAGAACGGGAAGCCAACTATTCTTATAATTTTCAATTATTAAGTTATACATCCTATTTTGAGGCGTGAAATTTAATGTTTGGATAGAATTTGGAAACTTTCTTATTAAATAATAACCAGAAGAAGGTCTCCAAGATTTTTTGTTATCAATTTGATCAAAAACTTTTACTCTAAAATAAAGCTCATTCTTTTTGAAATTATCATTAATCAAAACAAATAGTTTTTCATCAGACTCAGATATCTGCTCAAAGCTTCCAAGGTTAATACTATCTGGAATACCTAAATTATTTTTAGACGTATTAAATAGATTAAGGGTTATGTCCGTTCTTGGGATAATTAAATAAAAAATAGCTATTACCGGAATTAATCCTAATCCAAAACCAAGATATTTAATCATATTTTTTAAATCCATTTCAATTAATGTAGTTTGATTTGATAGATAAAAATTAGAAATGGTTAAAATTAATAAAACTGTTGATAGCAAAGAGTTAATTAAATCCTGGCTTTCAGTTAAATTTAGAACACAAATAAAAAGACAAATTACATTAAAACTAAAAAGATGACTTTTTGTTTTAATATTTAAAAACCTAAAAATTAATAAAATTCCTATAACTTTTACAAAAAACTCTTTAGCTAGGACAAACTCAAAAAAATACAATTGAATAAAAAGAGATGCACAAAGCAATAAAAATAAAATAATAAAATTTACCTTTAAGTCTTTTACATAAAGAACTAATGCAAATACGTAGAGAATAATCCAAAAAAATATATTTAAATCAGGTAAGTTTCTTGAAACCAAAAAAAGGCTTAAGGTAAAAATAATATGGGTTAAATCAAAAAACTTTTTATTATTGAGAAGCATAGCTAAGGTATTTTAAAATTTCATTTAATGATGTTTTTGTATTAGTTAAAACAAATTCTTTATTTTTATGTTTTAAAATTAAACCAACATTATTTTGTTTGGCATTCAAAACTAAATAAGAGGAGAAGTTTAGAATTTTTTCAAAGTCATAGTGATAATTTTGATTTAGATCTATAATGATTTTCTCTTCTTTTTTGTAAGTTTTAAACTTTTTTACGTAAAATTTATTTTGCGCAATAGTTTTTTTCCAGGCTACTTTAGATAAGTTATCTCCTGGTCTAAATTCATCAATATTATCAAACTCATTATCTTTATTTAATCGATCAAGTATATTTTGATTAATGAATAAGTTTTCAGATGGTCGAATAGGCTTAGGATAGACAAATATTTTGTTTTTAATTTCAATTGATCTTTTAGTTTTTATTACCCCAAATGGAAAATCAGATTTAATAACAAGATTAGATATTTGTTTTATACCTCTATCATTAAAAACTTTCTTAACTTTTATTTCATTCAATGTTTTTAAAAAATTAAAGTTTCCGATCTCTTGACTATCTAATTCTATATCTAGGTTTATTTTTTTCTCATTTTTAATATTTTTAAAATTAATTGAAATATAAGAAGATTTTCCCTCTTCAATGTATTCTTCTATTTCTACGTTCTCAATGTTTCTAATATTTTGATGGGAAATTAAAATTGAAATAAAGAAAACAAAAAAAATAACTATAGACAAAACTAATGCGAAGTTAGTTTGATAAAACACAGCTGCTAGAAAACAAAAGCTAACAAATAAACCTAAGTAAACGCCTTTAAGATTTGGATAAATATAGATTTTTTCGTTTTTAAATAAAGAGTTTAAAGCAAAACTCATTTTTCAATTTCTATTTTGCTTAAAATTTCGGAATTAATGAACTCAATTTTCTCTTCAGGTTTTAAAAAATTAATTCTGTGTCGTAAAACATATGGAAGTAAATCTTTTACATCTTGGTGAGTTACATAGTCTTTTTCATTAATTACAGCCCAACCTTTAGATAAATCGATTATTTGTTTTAAACATCTAGCAGAAAGGTGAATATTTTGATTAAGTTCTTTTGTCTTTTTTTCAATTTCAATTAGATAATTATATATCGTATCCGCAACATGAACTTTTTCTTTAGTTTCTTTTAATTTTTTAAGGCTTAGTTTTTGAGTAGATTTTGAAATTTTCTCTTTATTTTTTAACATTTTAATTTTGTTATCATCATCTAAATCACTTAAAGAAAAAGAGACCATGAACCGATCTAATTGAGAGTCTGGTAATAAACTAGTTCCCGCAGTGTCCATCGGATTTTGAGTTGCGATGACAAAAAATGGAGTAGGGAGGTCATATGTTTTTCCATCAATTGTGACACTCTTTTCTTCCATAGCTTCCATAAATGCACTTTGTGATTTTGGACTTCCTCTATTTAGCTCATCCGCTAGTACAATATTAGTAAAGATAGGACCTTTTTGAAAAAATGGCTTTGTCCCTTTGTACATATTAAAACCTAAAATATCACTTGGTAATAAATCAGAAGTGAATTGAACTCTTCTAAAATCTAATTTTAAACTTTCAGTTATTGCTTTTGCTAAAGTCGTTTTACCTGTGCCTGGATAATCTTCTATAAGGATGCTCCCTTCAGAAATAATTGAAGCTAAAACAAGTTTGATCTTGTCTTTATTTCCTATAACTACTTTTGAGATGCTATTGATTAAGTTATCAATCATATAACACTCTATAATTTATTTATTTGATTTCGTCAGGCTCTTTTTTTAACGCAGTAGATTGCTTTTCTAAAGATGTAAGCTTATGAATATTAGTAAATTTATTCAAAACACCTTGTAATTTACCTGTAGCATCAATGAGCTCATTTCTCTCGGCTTCATAAGAATTTATTTTAGTCCAAAGATTGTCAATTCTTCTCTTGTTTCCATTATTTTCAATAACAAGTTTTTCTTGAGCCTCTTTATAAAATTCAGCAGTACCTCTTAGTTTCTCTCTTTCTTCTGAAAGAACCTCAACTTTTATATTTACATCTTTCAATTGTTTTTGATTTTCATTACTGGCAACAGCAAATTGAAATTTCAAATCTGATAATTCTTTTTCTAAAAACTTATTTTTTGCATCTAATTTTCTTCCAAGAGATCTTAATTTTATAGAGTAATCTTTTAATTTTAAAAAACTATCTTTATGCTGGTTCACTTGGTTACCAATAATTTTAAAAGCTTGGTTTTTGTTATCTTTGTAATTTACAAGTGTAAGAGCTAGATCTTTCATTTTTGCTTCAAGCTTAGAGTTTTTAGCTTGTAGCAAATATCCAATTGATCTTACTTTCTTAATTTTATTCTTCAGTTCCATAAAATTAATGTAATTAAACTGTTTTTCAAAAGAACTGTATTCAAGTTCTTCTTCAATTAAATTTTTTGTTTTCTCATCTACAAGATCCCCAAGGATTTGCATTATCTCTTTTTGAGCTTCTTTAGTTTTTCTCTTCGGCTTCTCGGAAGAAACATTTTTAACTTTTAAACCTGGATTTAATTGTTTCTCTGCTTGCTGGATTAATTGTTCAGTGCTTAATGGTACAGTTTCATTTTTATTTGGAGATTTTGGCTTTGAAACTTTTTCTTGGTCTATACTTTTACTTTCTTCTAACTTCTTTTTTTTCTTTTCCTTAGGTAAATTGATTTCATCAATCGCAGCAAATATGTCTTTGAAATTATCAGAATCAGCCATGATTCGAATAATACAACTTATCTTTTCTTTTTACTGAATTACAAAAATAACGATGTTAATAATTTTTCAATTAAAAGTAGAATTAAGATTTGTTTCTTTTTTCCATTTCTTTAACTGCAGCACCAAAACCAGCTAAAGAGGAATTAACAATGAACGGTCTTCCAAAACCTTGAATAATAATTTGAAAATTATTTTGTTCTGTCATCCCTTTCTTTATCAAGGCAAACAATTCGTTTTGCTTTTTATTATTTGTGTCATTGTTGACAGAAACAATACAACCTATTACCTCACATTTTAAAAAAGGAATTCTGTAGACTGCTAAAACTTTTATATTTTCTTTACTCTCTTTTCCTACTAATTTTTTTTCAATTTTAATAAATTTTAACATAAGATTTTTTTGAACATTTACTCCAAGTGGAGTAACGATTGAAAAAATCTCTTTTTTCTTTTTGTCTTTATTTAAAAAATTACCAAAAATGAAATTAAATTTTAAATCTGTTTCATTTACTTTTAATGATTGAATAACTTCACAATTATTTTTTGTAGGGCACTGCAAACCCCAATCTTTAAATTTTTCAACCTTTACTAATTTTTCATCTGAAAATCCAAACTTTGGACTCATGAGTACTGCGAAAAAAGTGAAAGTTAATAAAATTTTGAATTTTGCGTACATAATTTATTGAATTCGAATCAATTACAATTATAGTATAGGTTGTATTTAGGTTTTCAATTAAATTATGCCTTTAAGAATTAAAAAAACAATTATTGCATTTTTTTTTGTAATTTTATTCTTCCAGTCAAAATTATTTGCAGATAGTTTTGGAACAGAGTCTATAGACTCTTCATCTTTAGGTAGTGGTAATCATACTCTTGGCGGTCTTTTAACTATTACCGGAAGTTCTAATGTTACTATCAGTGGTGTTCTATCAGGATCCGGTGGTTTTCGTTGGAACTCTAGTGGAACTCTAACACTAAAAGGCACAAACAGTTACAACGGTGCTACCGAGTTTTCTAAAGGAACTTTAACAGTTGGTTCAGGTGGTAGTTTACCTGGTGGAACAGTAATAAATTTATATGACGGAGGACAAATTTATATTCAATTATTTAATGGTGATGAAAGTATTGGTGGGATTAACGATAAAGAATATTTGAGTTCAACACCGGAGGTAAATTTTGATAACAACAAATTAACATTAAACGTAGCTAGCGGATCCACTTATAGCACTGCAGCAAGTATAACAGGTCAAGGATCCGGAGACACTGACGCAACTTTAATAAAAAAAGGGGCAGGAGAACAAATTTTTTCAGGATCTTTAAGCAACATCCCTAATCCAATTCAAGTTCAAGCAGGAACTTTAGAAATTCAAACAAGTAATTCTATAGATGGAGGGGCGACTATTTCCGGTGGTACGTTAGAGCTAGGTCACAATAATGCTGTAGGGTCTGCTGCCATTACTATGACAGGTGGACAGCTATCAAGTAGAAACACAGATGATAGAACTTTATCTCAATCATTATTCTTATCTGGTTCTGTTGAGTTAGGAGACTCAACAAATTCTGGTAATATGATTTTAACTGGTGGAGTTACATTAAATGGAAACACAACTATAACCACAAGTAGTAACGTTGGTATCCAATCAAATGCTTTAACTGACGGATCTAATTCTTATTCTTTAACGAAGGCAGGAAGCGGTACATTAAATATTCTCTCAGACAGTAGTTATGATGGTGGAACAACAATTAATGCTGGAAATATAATTGTAGGTGGACTTGGAGATTTAGGTACAGGTGGTTTAACTATTGCTGCCACTGGTACGTTGGACTTACAAAAAACTTTAACTATTGCAAGTTTAAATATTACAGGCGCAGGAACTGGTAATCGTATTGTAAACAACGCAGCTGATAGTACTAACGCTGTTTTAAACGTTACAGGAACTAGTACATTAGTAGGAACAATTAATACTGACGGCACTCAAACATATAGTGGAGCAACTTCATTATCAGGTAATACTATTTTTACTACAGATAGTGCTAAGATAACTTTTGGAAGCACTGTTAATTCAAACGACTCTACTAGAAGAGATATAACAATTAATAACGCTGGTGATGAGGTTTTATTTTCCGGAATAGTTGGTGGTACTAACGGTGTGGGTGATATATCTGTATCAGGTGCATTAGATCTAGATGCTAATATAGCTGATGCATCATCTTTAAGTATTTCACAAGCTTCAAATATTGGAGCTAATGTAACAACAACAAACACGCAAACTTATACTGGAAATACTATCTTAAGTGCCTCTAACACTCTAACAACAACAAATTCTAATGTGGTTTTTAGTGGTACTGTGAATTCAGATAGCACTACCAGAGACCTGACAATTAACTCTGGAACTGGCGATGTACAGTTTGGTAATGCTGTGGGTGCCACTAACGCATTAGGATCAATAAATATCACTGGAAATCTAGACCTAAATGCAGCAATTATTGGCGCATCTTCGGTAGATGTATCTGGAACTTCAGATCTTGGAGGAAATGTTACAACAACAGGAAATCAAACTTTTTCAGATACTACAACGCTTAGCACCGCTGTTGTTTTACAAGGTTCTACAATAAATCTTAATGCTATCAGCGGTGGATCTAATGCTATGACTATAACAGGAAATTTAGATTTAGATGGTGACGCATCATCGCTAGGTGGGGTTAGGGTATCAGGCACATCTAATTTAGGGGGAGATATAACTTCTAATTCAACACAGCTTTTTGTTGGAGCAACTACTTTAAGCGGTGGAGATAGAACTTTAACTGGCTCAACTGTAACTTTTAATAACACAGTAACCGGTGGTTCAAATGCTTTAACTATAACAGGTAATTTAGACTCTAACGCAGCAATGACTGGACTTAATTCTTTAAGTGTTTCAGGAACAACTGATACCGCAACAGCAATTACAACTACAGGCGATCAAACTTATACTGGAGCCTTTACTTATAGCGGAAGCTCAACTGGTCTGTTTCAAGTTGGTTCTTCAAATTCATTTACTTTTGGTTCAACTGTAGATGCCAACGGCCAAGATTTATTATTAGCAGGTGATGTTGATTTAGATGGAGCAGTAACTAATGCTAAAGAATTTAATATTGGGAGAACAGCAAATATTGGCGCTGACGTAACTACTACAAGTCATCAAACTTATACTGGAGCTGTTACTCTAAGTGGAGGAGATCGAACTTTTACGACAGGAAGTGGAAAAACAATTGCGTTTAATAGCGGTATAGATGCGGGTGGTAATGAATTAGCAGCAGTTGGAGATTTGCAATTAACTGGATCTATTACAAATCCAGGTGGTCTAGATATTACTGGTCAAGTTACTGTTAATAGCGGTGGTACTCTAGTAGGTGCAGGAACTATTTCTTCTTTACTTGATGTAACTAACGGAGGTGCATTAAAGCCTGGAAACAGTATTGGAACGTTAAACGTTGGTGGTGATATGATTTTAGCTTCTAACTCTACTACTACAATTGAATTTAGCCCAACAGCAAACGATCAAATACTTGTAACAGGCACAGCAAACATAGACGGTACAATAGTCTTAGAACCAGTTAGTGGTACATATTCAGCTTTCACAAGACAAATAATAACTGGTGGAGCCATGACTGGAACCTTTTCTACTGTTTCAGTTTCCAATAGTACATTTATAAGTGGTTTCTCTGCTTCTATTGTTTATGATAATGTTAATCATATTGCGTCGTTAAAACTTACTGAACAAACAGATACTGTAGAAACAAAAACAAATCAAAATAAATTTAAATCTCACGCAAAAATCTTAGATGCAGCTACTTCTGGTTCATTGAAAAGTGTTGCAGATGCATTAATAACAAAAACAACTGCAGAAGTTAATAAAGATTTAAGAAAAACGAAAGGAACAGTTTTATCATCAACTATTCCAGTTTCAAAAAATGTTCATGCTAGTTTCCAACAAGCATTAACTAATGTTACAACAATGGGAGCAACTTCAAGAGTTGGAAATTTAACAAGAAATTTTTCACAAAATTTAACCTTAGCTGATCTTCAAGAAAGTGGTCTATACGGTGATAGAAATAAATTTGCTGAATATTATGATTATTCAGATCAATCAGTACTAGGATTTTTAAAGAATAATAAAAATAGAACAATATTTAAAAATTTAATTCCAGATAAAGAAAATAAAGATAAGGCAGTTTTTGTTAGAACTTTTGGATCAAATTATAACTCAGATAATATTACTGATACTCATACAGGATTTTCAAATGATACATTTGGAATTTTATACGGACAGCAATACAGACACGACGATAAAAATTACTCAGGTTTTTCGTACGGATTTACTAGGTCCGAAGCGGATTATAATGAAAACCACGGTGACTCTAGAAGTTTAGCAGCACATTTCAGTACATTTAAACAAGCATCAACAGATGAATTTGATTACAACATTGTAATTGGTGGACATGTTACAGAAACCGACTCTAAGAGAAATGTAATTGTGTCAGGATCTTCAGTAAGTGATACTTATAAATCAAATACTACAGATTTTGGTATTTTTGCTTCATCACAAATATCTAAAACATTTAATTTCAATGGATGGGGCATATCTCCTTCAGTAGGTTTAAAAGGATCATATGATATTAAAGATGATTTTAAAGAAAGCGGGGGAGGCTTAGCTCTAACAGTTGATAGTAATGATTTAATAGCTTTAAAACCTGAAGTTGGAATTTCTTTTGATAGAAACTTTACCCAGTCAAATGAAGCTATAAATCAATTAAACTTTTCTTTAATAGGAAGCAGAGAACATTATATTGATGGAACTACAGCTGAAGCTAAATATGCAAATTCTGATCCTTTTACAAACGAATTACCTAGAGACGAAGAAACTTTTTTATCAGCAGGTTTTGGATACAATTATTACAACCCATCAAATAAAACTAATTTAATAGCAAGTTACTTCATCTCGGAAAATACTGAAAACGATCAAGACTCAAATGTATTTTCTTTGACATTTAGAAAATTCTTTGGTGATTTTGCTAAAACTAAAATCCCACCAGTTATCGCTAAAAAACCTGAGAAGAAAAAAGATTTTGAGTCAGTGTTTCCTAAAATTGATACTTTAGTAGAGGAAAAGAAACAAATGGAAAAAAAATCTCCAAAAGCTTTAGTTAAAAAAGCTACTCCAAAATCTTATAATGATAATAGAGTAGATTGCGATCAGTATTATAGAGATGCTTGGTCAGTTGGATTAGCTAATTTTACAAGACCACAACTAATGGAATTATTAACTAAATGTAAAGATTTATCTTCAGATCAGATACAGTTAGTTTCTAACAGACTTTTAGATATTCAAAAGTCCGAAACTACTTTCTTCGATACGTTTATCAAAGGATATTTATGGTTACTTGTTTATTTACCATTCATCACACTACTTGCAGGAATGATATTAGTTTATGAATTCATTAGAAAAGGAATAGTTAGAGGATTTGAAATTAACAGCAGATTACCACAACAACCAATTCAAAAATCAACTTCAATTGGATTTTTAAATTTCTTAAGATCAATTAAAAACATCGAATGGAATAGAAAAATTAACCTATCATGGAATAAAAAAATAAATGAAGAGAAAAAAGAATTTAACTTTAAAGAATTTATAAACAAAATTTTGGCTAGGTTTTTCATTATTCAGCAAAAAATTAAAATATATATTAAAAATAATAATTCACCTGAATTAAAATCAAGTAAATTTATAGATGAAGTAAATAAAATTTTATCAAAAATATTTTTCTTAAATGAAAAATTTAAAACATTTATTAAATCAGAAAAGACATTACCTCATAAAATTTTTGATATTTATGAAATAGGTGAAAAACAAATTTTAAAATTAATTAAGAAAATTAAAAAACCAAAGAACTAATCGATTAATCCTTTTTCTTTAAGCCCTTCATGGTATTTTTCCATGGTAATCATGCCTTCCTTACCAGAAGTTTGAAGTGTAGATGTTATTGAAGCCATTTTTCCTTCACGAATTAAACTTCTAATCGCACTTGAACCTGTCATAACTTCAAAACAACCAATTCTACCACCACCTTTTTTCTTTAATAATTGTTGTGATAAAACCATTCGAATAGAACCAGCTAACATCGCTTGAGCTAATGGCTTTTGTTCAGATGGAAAGACGTCCAATATTCTGGTTACGGTAGACGCTGCGCCGCTAGCGTGCAGCGTTCCAAATACTAAGTGCCCTGTTTCTGCTGCAGTTAGTGCTAAAGAAACAGTTTCAAGATCACGCATCTCACCCACAAGAATTACATCTGGGTCTTGTCTTAGTGCTGATTTTAAAGCACGAGCAAATGATTTCGTATCTTTACCAACTTCTCGCTGTGAAAGAATACTTTTTTTACCTGTATGAATAAATTCGATAGGATCTTCAATCGTAATAATATTTTCTGATCTATTAGAATTAATTTGATCAATCATTGCCGCAAGAGATGTAGATTTTCCTGATCCTGTTTGTCCTGTTACTAATACTAAACCGGTTTTAAACTTAATCGCTTCATGAACAGCTTGTGGTAAACCAAGCTTTTCCATTTGAGGAACTTCACTAACAATTTTTCTAAGCACCATTGATGGACCGTAACTAGAGTAATAAGCATTTACCCTGAACCGATAATCTCCAATTTGTACGGCGTAATCTAAATCTCTTGTCCTAACTACCTCTTTTAATTGTTCATTATTAAGAGTTGATTTCCAAAAAAGTTCAATATCTTTTCTTGAAATTAAATCATCTTCGAAAACATGAACGTCACCATGAATTCTCATTGCCATAGGTTGATTAGATCTTATATGAAAGTCTGATAAATCGTGTTGGCCGGTATAGGTTGATATTTTATCTTGTAGAGACAATTTTATTTCCTTTATGGTGTGAAGTAACCTTCAATATTTACGCTTCTCGCTACGTTTCCTGTAGCACCGTCACCTCCAACAGAAAGATAAACTTGAAGAGGTACAATTTGATTTGAGCCAGAAGGGCCATAGCCACAAGCAATTGCTCTATAAAATAATCTTCTACTTGTAAATTGATTTGCAGTTAAGTTGTCGGCTCCTTCAGTAGGAGTTGGAATATAATTATAACCATTAGTTGTTGTATGGTTACCAATCCTTTGAACGTAAACATCATATGTGTACTCACTTAATCTACTATCTACACCTGAGTCAGCGAAGGCAGCGCCAACTTGTCTATAAGCGTAATGAATAAAATTTGATGTATTCGTGTAACCGTGAAGTCCTAAACAATCTCCAGTGATAGCTGTATTTTCAGAGTTAGTTATTACAATTGCATTTGTACCTTGCGCAGACATGTTATCTACAAGCCAAAGTCTTCCTCTTTCTAAACCGTATTCAGCAGCTTGTTTTACCAAATTGGCTTTATGCGCTGTTCCTCTGTTATCGGCATTAGTTTTTAATATTCCCATCATTGCTACACTAAAGGTACTTAGCGCTAACAATATTAATATTGTTAAAGCAAGAACAAATCCTTTTTCTTTTTTTAATTTCATCATACGTCTGGTAGGCATATATCTAACATGTTTGGATCTTGATAGGTAGTATCATCTATTACAACACCAAATTCAGCCCAGTAATTAACACATGCTCTTTGATTTGCTGTTGTAGCATTACTACAGAGCTGTTGTTCAGCAAAATTACTGCTAAACTCAAGTGCATAACCTAATGTGGTAAAAGGAGAGTAGGTTACACCAGGTAAAAATAAATCATTCCACCAACCTCCATTTTGATTATTGCTAAACTGAGCATAATGTTCTCCTGACTCAGCAGGATAGTGTTCGTTTGTTTCTAGGTTTGTGTTGTTATATGTTACTCCGTGAATATCATTGCAACAATCATTTGGCTCTCCAGTTCTCCAGCTCGTCCAACCGTCTGTTATGCCATCATCTGTTGCCGTAGTAAAAAATATGTTTCCTTCTTCAGGTCCTCCAACCCATCGCCAAACACCTTCAGTTCCTGTAAACATGTTTCCATCGCTATCAGTAGTATCTCTCATATCAGAACCACCAAACCAGGCTGCGATAGGATTTCCATCTCCATCTCTAATTTTGTCTAAGATATAATCATTTTCAGCTTCACTAGTAATCGTTGCTAGGTAGCCCATCAAATTATAATACCGAGAAGCTTCTGCTCTTAGTTCGGCTTGACCCCACCATAAAGAATTTCCTTGTAGGGTAGCGCCAGTCCCTCCACCATTAAGTGCACCTCTTCCGCTAGTGGTATCTTGAGTGTAACAATAAAAATGTCTTACACCTCCGACTTCTCTTGGTATTAAATCAGCACATAACCCCGGCATTCCTAATGCGAGTTGAATCGATCTATCATCACCGCTGACTGTTGTTCTGTCATCTTGATCATCGACTAAATTTACATAACGCACAGTTCTTAAAAAGTCTTGATATTCCTGTGCAGTAGCTGTCCCATCTATTTCCAAAACACCAACATCTTCATTGAACTCAACTGCTAAACTTAAATTTGTTGCCATAGTGGTATCCCAACTAAAACTATCTTCATCTTCGATATAATTTGTTGTGATAGCAATTCTAGCACTAGGAACGTTATTTGCTGAAGGATCCCATATAGCATCATCGTCTGATACATCGTAGTTTACAAATAAATCTTTAGCATTAGGACATTTATCATCACACTGAGTACTATTTCCTGTAAGATTTTTATTTCTTAAAAAAACTCTTTTATTAAAATTAATAGAAACTGGATTACCAGAGTTAGCTGTAAATAATATATCTACATCTAAGCTGTTATCGTTCGTGGAACCACCAATTGAAGGGTATGAGAAAGTAATATTACCAACTTTATCTGATACTGGTTGCCAACCATGTATTATTGAGTCTAAATTATCGTTATTACTTTCAGAAGTTATAACTGTGGAACAATCATCAGTACGTTCAACTTTTTTGTATAACGTATTTGCATCAGGACCTCCAGTGAACGTTCCTTTTCTATAAGTAATCTTATATCTATAAATTACACTTCCATCAAAATTTGGAATATCAAAACAGGCGCTTACTTCAGTACCAGATGCAATATTAACTGCATTAGCCGCAGTGATACCATCTCTACAGTTTGCAGCGTTACTTATATCTCCTCTAGCAGGGTGGACAAAACCTCCTTTAGCTAAATCTTTCTCGATTGTTGCAAATAAAATATTGGCCTCACTTTGTAAATCACTAGTGTCTTGAACTTGAAAAAAATCTTTGGCGCTTCTATCGTATAAATTAAATAATGTAACAGCTACTAGGGATGTAATAAAAATTGCAACAACTAATTCGACTAAAGTAAAAGCTTTATATTTTTTTAAATTTTTTTTCATATTATTCACAAATACTTGCAGAAGATAAATTTAAATTTACTCTTCTCTTAACTCTTACTCTTGGATAACTTCCGTTTTCACTCGTTCCAACTCTAGGCATTACAACTGGAATTGCGTTTTGTTGTCCTTCTCTTACAATTGTTCCTACAGGGTGATCTTGTGCACGCATATCCCAATTTCTAACAATAGATCCATTTGCATGAGCTTGAGCAGTGGTTCCATTTCTTGCTCTCGCCCTAAATCTCATTAAGGAGTTATTAAAATTAGTTAAAGCATCTCCAAATTCACCATAATCCACCTCAAATACTTCACCATTTATTTCTGCATAACCTCCAAAAGGAGCAATTTGCGGCTGACCAACACCTCCACCAATACTAATATTATCATCAGCAGATCCATCAATTGTTTCTGTTGCAGTTATAGCTCTTCCCAATGTTCCTTGTTGTCTAATACCTCTACTTAAGCCACTAACAACATTCGTTGTTCTGTTAAGCCCAGTATATTGTACGTATTCACTTCCAATTTGCATATTGTTTGGTGGGTCAGGTAAAAAATCTGTATCATTTAATGTAACAGATGTAGATGCAGCAGTAATAGCATTTACCGTCGTTGACTGTGATGCTTGAATGTACTCCCAACAAGTATTCATATTTTCTTGATCAAATTCTTGACCATGTGCAGAACCAGCGTCATCACTTGCAATCAAACATCCTGCTGGATCAGGTTTTAATACTCTCCATTGATTAATTCCAAATGGAACTTGTTGAATACGAAGCTCTAAATCTTCTAAAGCATTAATGTTTCCAGTTCCTAGGTGAATTACCATTCCATCATGAGCATTTCTCCATCTAAAATTACCAGTACAAGATCCACCTGATAATGCAGTTTCGCAGCTTTCACTATCATCATCAAATACTACAATTCGTGCATCATCTGGAAGATTATTTACAGTAAATCTTAAAAAACCACCGCCATTACCTCCAGCTAAAGTGTAACCGAGTGTGTTTGTATCTTCTGTATCGTTTGAATGATTCCATTCATCGAAAATAAAAACTAAAGACAAATCATTATTATTCATTCGAACACCATTACATTGACCCGCCCAAACACTGTTATTACAACCAGAAGGTCTAATTCTAACGTCAGGACCTGTATATCTGTACATAAAAACTGTAGCAGCGTTTGACCACGAATAATTTTGTCTACATGTAGAAGACCCAACAGTTCCACAAGAGTCAGTCATATTTGTTGTACCACCTGTATCAGAGTCTAAATTTCCAAATTGTTGAACAGCATTACCTCTGAAAGAATAGTGAAGCGTAATATTTTCTGAACCTGACATTATTCCTGTTTGAACTGGCTCATCTAATCCTGGAAAAGAAAATGCAACTGTATCTTGAGTATCGTCATAAATACAAACATCAACTCTTTTTGCTAAAACAGTGTTAGTCGTACCATCTCCTAAAGTAACTCGAACTAAACCATCTGACTCAACATCAATATTTCTTACGTTAACATCAGATCCTAACTCAGTATCAATTTGTGTTCTCCAGTGGTTATGTAAATCTCTTACATTTTGTGGAACCGTTGTGCAGCTTGAAGTCGTTGTAGGAGCAGCATTATTTAAGTTTAACCCATTAAAACAAGTAAGAGTATTCTGTGCTAACGCAATAAACGTTACTGCTGTACCGTTTGATAAAGCAGCTGAAGGAAAAACTTCTTCAACTGTAATTGTTCTATTTGCACCGTTACCTGTAACACTTTCAACAGTATATCTTCCTCTAACTCCATTAACTAAAAAAATATCTCCAACTGCTGGATTTTGAGAAAGACCAGTAACTACAATTGTATTAGCACCTGTAGCTATTGTTTGTGCAGTTGATGTAACAGTTCCATATGGATTATTTGCAGCTTTAGCAAAATCCATAATATCTGAAATAATTAAATCAGCCAATTGATCTCTTCTGTCGCTGCTTACTAGTTTTTGTTGACCCGTTATAAATGTAGTACTTGAATTGATAAAAACTATAGAAATCATTCCCAAGACAAAAATAGCTACAAGCACTTCAATTAGTGAAAAAGCTTTTTGTCTTTTAAATATTTTATTCAACATAGCCTGTATTATTTAATCTAAATATTTGAGAAAGATCGTCATCATAAATTTTAAACCATTGAGCACTTGGAGACGTACCATCAGGTAAAAAACACATCTCTACTTTTGTATCTAATTCATTTGTGCAATTAGCGTCATCACATGTTGTAATCAATGTTTGTTCAACTTTTTTATCTAAATCTGCATCTGATGTCATTGATGCTAATGCCACATTTGAAAAAGCGTTATCACAATCAGTACCCGAAACATCACCAATAGCACAATCACATCTACGATTTAAATTTATATCTCTCCATCTTGTGCCTGTGGGCTCATAAGTTTTTAAATTATAATCATCACCATCAACTTCTAAAATAACTTTAATTGGCTTACCTTCGCTGTATGACCTATATCTCGCATCTTTTAAATAATCTGTTAAAGTAGCTTTATTGGCTGCAAATTGAGAACCTGAGCTTATTCCACCAAAGCCAGCAAAGCCAATGGCTCCAATTATACCCATTAGGGCAATCACTATTAGTATTTCAACTAAAGTCATTCCTTTTTTAAATGTTTTTAGTAGTGAAATTTTCATTGAAAGAGACAATATATTTGAATTTTATAGAAAAAACCATATTGGACAAAAATCAGCTAAGCGTACGGTAGAATAAGTTTTAAAATTAAGTTTAGAAAAAAATTCTCAAAAAAGCATTTAAAATTAAGCACAACTGAAGGGTGATTCTGTGCATATTTCCCTTATTTTTTGCGGAAAAAACGTTTAAACTAGAGGTTGATTCGACTTTATGGAAAAACTAAAGAAAATAGTAAAACAAATACAAGATATTTTCTCTAAAATCTTCTATCCAATTTTAGGATCCGTTTGCCTGTCTAAAGAAAAACGTTTTTCAATTGAATTCGATGAACAGGGTGTAAAAATTTGTAAAATCAGCCCTAATGGAAAAAAAATTTTAAAAATTATTGAAGAAAAATTTGATTTTGAGGAAAAAATGAATTTTGCAGAAAATCAAATTCAATTTTCTGAAGAAATAAAACAAATTTTAGCTAGAGAAAAATTAATCGGTCATGAAGCAACTGTAATTGTGCCTACATCAAAAGTTAAAATTAGCTCTCTTAAAATTCCAACAGTTAGTCCTATGGAATTAGAAGAACAGGCTAAAACAGAAGATTTTTGGGCTCAATATGAAAATGCTAATATTAATTTTCAAGAGGATGTTGTTAATTATCAAATCGTACATAGTGATAAAGTTTCGGGAGAAGATAACATCTTAGTAGCGGCGGCTAATAAAAAAGAAATAGAGAATATTTATAATATTTTAATAAACGCTGGTGTTAATCCAAACGTATTCGAGCCTAAATGTTTTGGAAATATAAACGGAATATTAAATTCAAGAAAAATTTATAAAACTAGCTCATTTGCTTTATTTGAATACGGTGAAAAAGAAAATTACTTCTTCATCCACACACCTAAAGAAGTTTTATTTATTCAAAATACCATTACACGGGAAGACTTAGTGCTTATTAAACAAATTGAAAGGCTTCCTGATCCAACAGGACCTTTTTGGAATGAAGTTTATGAAAGAATATTAACTGATGTTAATACAAAACTAGAAGACACAGGCGGAATAACAAAAGATGGTATTGAAGGATTTAATCTTAAGGATGTATTTGTACATACTGAGCTTGGAAGTTCAGAAAATTTTGTAAAAGGACTGAAAAATAAACTTCCTGATTTAAATTTCAAATTGATTAGTTTTTTACCTCAACCAGCATCATCAGAAATAGAGTCAGAAAATATATTTGATAACGAATTAATGAAATTTGACAAAAAATTAGAAAAACAATTTATGGAGTATGAACCCGAGAGCCAAGACTACTATCCTAATGTTGGGGCTGCCTTAAGATTTTTTAATCCTTTTTCTGCAAAAGAACCAAATCAAATTAAATACAGGTTAAATTTACACCATATGTTTGAAAATATATCTAACAATAGAAGGGTAAGATTTAGCAACTCATCATTAAATTTAATTTTAATATTATTAATTTTAACTTTTGCTTCTTTAACAAGCCAAACTTATCCGGTGTACTTAGAAAAAGCAAATGTCTTAAATGATTATGAAAAGGTAAAAAAAGATCACGACAATTTAATTAAACAAATAGGAAGTGCTTCTGCTAAAACAAAAAGATTAGAGGAAAAAAGATTACTTGCAAATAAAATTGTGAAAAACAAAGATGAGTTTACTCAACTAATTATCGAGACGCCATCCATTGTTCCAAGCGGTATTGAAATAAGTAGATTGCAATATGTTGAAGATGATCATGCTATTTTTAATGGTTACGCATTATCAGATGAAGATTTAAATATTTTTCTTTCAAATCTTAGAATAAATATTGGAAAACCAGAATTAAGAACAATAGGGATTACCAAAATTGAAAAAGACCAATCATCTCAGCCAATTGTAAATACTGCATCAAACATACCAACACCACCACCAGTTAATGCTGATCCAGAAAATGTACAAGGGGAATTAATACCAATCATTTCTGCAAATGACACACCAGCAGAAGAGAACCCAGATGATGGTACACTAATGGAAGTAAAAAATTTCGTTATCAAAGTTGATTTAAAAAAAGACAAACTACTAAGCAAAAATGGTTAAAATAAAAAAAATAAAAAATAAAAAGATTTTAGAAAAATTAAGAAAAAAAAGAAAATCTAAAATTTCTAAAGAACCTTTAAACGAAATAGTTAAAATAGAGGCTGTTAAAAAGGAAAAAGCACCTATAAAGAAAACAAAAAAAATTGACCCAGTTAAAAACCTTAAACATCAAGAATTATTTAGCCTTAGAAAACCAAAATTACCTCCAGCTAAGAAAGGTAAAAAGGCCAAAAAAATAAAGCTTAAGTTTCCAGACGATACTAAAAAATTAGGTCCAGGATCTTATTTAAGTAAAATAGCTTACGTAGCTGTAGTGGTAATATCTTTTTATGTTGGAAAAATAGGAATTTTAGACACCACTATAAATAACGCTCGTCAAATAGAAGCGGATTTATCTACAAAACAATCATTCTTAGATACAGGCGCGCAAACAATTCAAAATATTAAGAATAGAGAGCTTAAAGCCATCGAAGACCTTGAAGAAACTAAAAAGATCTATTTTAATAATAGTGAGCCTGAAACTTTCTACGAATTTTTGACTGATATTGCTTTAAGAAATGGAATTCAAATAGTTGAGCTAAATAAATTAAAAGAAGAACCTTATAAAGAAGCAAAACCCAAAGGAAACGCACAAGGCCAACAACAAGGACAGGCAAATAATAATGCGCAACCAAAATCTAGTGATTATATTTTAGCTACATACAGAATAAAGATAGAAGGAAATTTTGTGGATTATAAAAACTTTATTGCAGAAGTGAAATCTAGAAATAAAGGAGTAGTCACAAGACAAGCTTTATTAGAAAAAATTCAAAACAAAGAAGATATAGTAAGTGTGCAAACAGATATCACCCTTAATTACATAAAATCATGATTAGAAAACTTTTATTTATAATTTTATTATTTATTCCAACTTACTTATTAGCTGGCGAACCAGGAAATGAGTCAGTTTCTAATGAAATTGTAAATACTAATGACCAAGAAATAACTAATAATAAAATGCCTGTTGCTAACGAAAATCAGAGTAAAGAACAGAATTTAAATGTGGAGACAAGCTCTACTGAAGTTAAACAACCTGCTGAAATGGAGAAAACTTCAAAAGAAGCAACAAGCATTGAAAAAACTAATAGTAATGAATTGATAGAAGTTGCTAGTGGAAATAATTTTGAATGTTATGAAAGTTCCGCAGGAGAAAATCCTTTCTTAAGAGATTTAAGCGATGAATTACTTAAGAGGCAAGATAATGGCGCTTGTGTTTACCCATTAGATACATTTAGAGTGGTAGGAATATTAGACTCAAATAATCAAGGTCAAACTATTCAAAATAATTCTAGCAAATTAGCTTTAGTACAAATTCCTAATAACCAAGATCAAATTGTAATTTCAGAAGGTCAAATTTTAGGTTCTAAAGGTGGAGTAGTTAAAGAAATAGATTTCGATAGCATAGTAGTTGAAGAAGAAGGTAATTTAGTAAGACTGGAGGTTAAACAATGAAAATTGCTCAATTATTCAAATTAATATTAATAATAATTTTTGTAACATCTTGCTCAGGTAAGACAGGTAAGGTTGATACAAAATTAGATGTAGCTGAAATTAAAAGAGAAAGTTTAACTTCAGTAAATACAACAATGGAGTCAGCTCCAAATTATAATTCTAATAAAAATCAACCAAGAAGAGCTAATCTTGGTTCATCCGACAGTGAAAAAAGAAATGAAAAACTATCAGAGCCTAGCTTTCCTATCACAATCAATTTTAAAAGAACTAAAATATCTGATGGCTTAAGAGCTTTAGGAAATCTTGCAGGCAAAAATGTAATTGTTGCAGATAACATAGTTGGCTATTTAAATATGCAGGTAATTAATGAGCCATGGAATGAAGTGTTTAATTCCATAATTGAATTAAACCAATTGTCTTACAAAGAGCAATCAGATGGTGGAATAATAAAAATTTTAAGATCATCAGATGTAGCCGATGTATCTTCAACAGTTGAAAGCACAGAAATTTTCCACGTTTATTACAATCAACCAACTACAATGATACCTCAACTAACAGCAGTTTTTACAGGTGAAGAACAAGCACCCACTTTTGCAGCAGATGACGCAAATAGAAAACTGATAGTAAAAGGTACAGCTGATCAATTTGATGCGGTAGAAGTAGTATTAAATAAAATTGATATAAAAAGACCCCAAATTTTAATTGAGGCTTTTGTATTAGAAGTTGCTCCGACATTTGAAAGAAAACTTGGGACTAGACTTTCATTACAAGCTCAAAATACAAATACTGGATCCGGCAATAATGATATACTAACACTTAAAGGTATAAAAACTGGTGATGGTATAGATAATAACGATCCTTTAGTTGTTGGAACTGAAAATAGCGCCTTAACAAGTTTCTTAGTAGGAGGAACATCAGGATTAGGTATCATAAGAGATATGGGATCAGATCAAATTAAATTTGAAATTGACGCTTTGGAAACAGAAGGAGATTCAAAAACACTTTCAAATCCTAAATTATTTACCATGAGTGGTGAGAATGCTGTTATTACACAGGGTACTAGATTTGGAGTAAACACAACTACAGTTGCAGATGGTGTTACCACTACCTCAGTTACTTATTTCGATGCGAATTTAAAACTGGATATAACACCCACAGTTACAGGTGATGGCACAGTTAGCATGGATGTAATTGTAACTAATGACACTGTTAATACTGGAACAAACCCTCCTGTAGTAACAAAAAAAGAAGTTGATACAAATTTATTCTTAGCAGATGGAGATATAGCAGTTGTAGGAGGTATTTTGACAAATACCTTATCTGAAAATAACTCTAGAGTACCGCTATTAGGTAAAGTTCCAGTCGTAGGCTCTTTGTTCAGATCAAGAACAACTAAAGATGAAACAACAGAATTATTGATTTTTCTAGCACCTAGAATAATATAATAATTAAGTTGGAATCATTATGAATTTAAGTGCTGCTTCGTCAGAAAAAATAGCTAATTTACTAAAAACAAGCGGTGTTTTAACTGCCGATAGATTAACAAAAATTGCTACGCAGTGCGGTCCAAATAAAGAGAAAATTGTAGACGAATTATTAAAAAAAAAATTTGTTAGTGAGCAAGATATCGTAAAAGTTCTTGCTAAAGCATATAATTTAAAAACCATAGATCTTAAAATTGGTTCTATTAAACCAGACGGTCTAAGCGCTTTACCGGTTGATTTTGTTAGAAAAGAGAAAATAGTCCCAATAGGTGTTGAAGCTAATCAGCTTAAACTAGCAATAGCAGATCCAGCAAAGTTGATGCAACTTGCAAAAATTAAGAACTTTGCAAAAAAAAATGTTAATTTTTCTGTAACTACATTTACAAATTTAGAAAAAGTTTTAGCAGATAAAGTTTGGGATGCACAAAAAGCTAAAGCAAAAAATGGCAAAGGCGCTCCAGGTGTTGCAGGCAAAGTAAGAAAACCCGTTAATTTAGCACCTATGAATGTAGTTGAGGTCGTTGATAAGATATTCCAAGACTCATTAGCAGGTGGAACGTCCGATATTCACATCGAACAGTTTAAAGATGGTTTTTCCCAAGTAAGATTTAGAGAAGACGGCATAATGAAAGTGCATGAAGAGCTTAGTCAAAGAGTAAAAAATAATTATGTTGCAGTAGTTACTAGACTAAAAATTATGGCTGGTTGTGATATTTCTGAAAACAGACTTCCACAAGACGGAGCGATAACAGTAAAGGATAAGAGCAATAATAATGCTGATTGCGATGTACGTTTCAATGTAGTTCCTACAAAGTTTGGTGAAAGAGTTTGTATGCGTTTGTTAAGAGGAACAAACATTATGGCGCTTGACCAAATAGGAATTCCAGAAAGAGAATTAAAAGTATTTATTAAATCAATTGAAGCACCTCAAGGAATGGTTCTTGTAACAGGCCCTACTGGAAGTGGTAAAACAACTACACTTTATGCAGCACTTGCACATTTAAATAAACCAGAAAAAAATATTTTAACAGCAGAAGATCCAGTTGAATATACTTTACCTGGTATTGGGCAAATACAAGCTAACGAAGGAATTGGTTTGTCATTTGCAAATATACTTAAAGCATTTTTACGTCAGGACCCTGAAGTGATCCTAGTGGGGGAGATAAGAGATAAATCAACTGTTGATATTGCAATTAAAGCTGCAATCACTGGTCACCTTTTATTATCTACACTTCACACTAATGACGCGATACAAACTATTGTTCGTATGACTAACATGGGTGTACCAGCTTTCATGATAGCAGGTGCATTAAATACAATTGTTGCGCAAAGGCTAGCTAGAAAAATATGTCAGAAATGTAAAGTAGAGGATACATCAATTACAAAAGATCAATTAAAAGAAATAGGCTTTGATGTAACAGAAGTTGAAACATTAAAAATTTATAAAGGTGCTGGCTGTGAAGCTTGTAAAAATACTGGTTACAAAGGCCGTCAAGGTATTTACGAAATATTAGAGTCTAATACAGAGTTTGCAAATGGAGTTATAGCTAATCTAAGAGCTCCAGAGCTTTTAGAGATTGCTAGAAAAAATGGTTTTAGAACAATGGACCAAATTGCAAGAGATCATATGCGTAACGGTATAATTACATACGCTGAATTTGTAAGAAACATAACATTAGCAGAAACATAAGATGCCTCAATTTGAATATGCAGGAATGCAAAATGGAAAATCTGTTACAGGTTTCATTATCGCAACAGATCAAGCAGATGCAGGAAAAAAATTAAGAGCTCAAAAGATAAATCCTACAAAATTAAATGTCTCAAATAATGATGGTGACGCTGATCCAGAACCGGCCACATTCCTTGGAATGCAAGTTCATTCTGACAAATTAAAGGAAATTGACATCATGATGTTTACAAAAAAACTCGAGACAATGATTAAGTCTGATTTACCAATTATGGATGCTCTTAAATTAGCTAGGAGACAAGCAAAGATGCCTGGTATGATAAAAGTAACTAAATCCTTAATTGATGATTTAAACCAAGGTCATTCTTTTAGTGAAGGATTAGAAAAGTTTCCGCAATATTTTGATGACTCTTATATAAACATGATTAGAGCAGGTGAAAGTTCTGGTCAATTAGCAAAATTCTTAAATAAAATTGTTGAGCTAGCAGAAAAGAAAATAAAAATAACAAAAGATATTAAAGGAGCATTAACATATCCTGTAATTCTTCTAACTGTTGCTTTGTTAGTTACAATTGTAATGTTAATCAAGGTTGTACCAATATTTGCTGAGATCTACGGAAGTTTAGGTGCTGAGCTTCCAGCTTCAACACAAAAAGTTATTATTGCAAGTGAATTCATGAAAGACCCAAGCAGAGGCGGTGTTTTATTTGGAACAATATTTTCTGCTCTTACTATTAATTGGTATCTCACAAAAAAAATGTACAACTTAAGAAAATTTTGGCACGGACTTTCTTTAAAACTACCAGCATTTGGTGATTTGATTATGAAATCTATTTACGCAAAGATTGCTATGGTTTTAGCGAATTTACTTTCAGCGGGAGTATCAATTATCGATGCTCTAGATATAAGTTCTAAAGTAACAAATAATATTTTAGTTAAAGAAGGAATAGATAGAGTTAAAATTGAAATCTTAGAAGGTAAAAGTTTATCTCAATTATTTGCTCAAGAACCTATTTTTCCAATGGAATTTTCTGAATTTATGAAAGTTGGTGAGAAAACAGGTAGTGTAGATGAAATGTTTACTTCAATTGCTGTTTATTACGAAGCAGAAGTTGATAATGCTGTTGGCGGAGTAAAGGCATTGTTAGAACCTGTTATGATTGTGTTGATTGGAGCAATTATAGCTGGTCTTCTTCTTACGTTGTACCAACCAATCTTCAGTATGGGAGATGTAATTAAGTAAAAAAAAATGCGCTAAATTTCTTTAGCGCATTTAATTTTTAATAATTAATTTAATTATTAGTACTTAGCTGTAGTGATTGACTTATCACCTGTGTTTGCAGTGTAAGTCGATGTTGCGTTTCCATCAATATCAGCTTTGATAGTCCAAGCACCAGATGATACTGAAACACCAATTGGTGATGTAGCATTTGGATCTCCTGATCTAACAGCGTTTTGATCTGTTTTGTAAGGATTTTTCATTCCTAGATCATCATTGAAGTATTCTGCAACGTCATCGGCACCAAGCGTACCTGTACAAGCAACAGCTGTAGTTGTACCAGCGTCTGTAAACACATAGTTACCAGATCCTGAAGCACACTTAGCTGTCTCAGCGTTTAATAAGCTTACTATTTGGCTGTACATAGCAGTTGTCGCTTGTTTCTTAGCGTTTGCTGTGTAACCAGAATATGTAGTAATACCTACTGCTGATAAGATTCCGATAATCGCGATTACAACAAGTAATTCGATTAGTGAGAAACCTTTTTTAGCTTTTAAACTTAAGTTTTTCATTTATTTTCCTCGTTAGTTAACTAATTAATGGCCTCTAAGTATCAAAAATTTAAAGATTTACAACCTTATTTTAAGTTAGATTTTTAATTAATCATTAGTTGAGGCTTAAAATTTCCTTTTAAAATTAAGCTTTTTTTAATCACACAAATATTGTACATGTTACTTATGTCAAAAATCAAAAAAATTCTTCTAGTTTTAGCATTTTCTTTAACTTCTAGTTTAGCTTTTGCTGCTGAGTCTATTGTAGCAAGCGTTAATGGCATGGTCTGTATCGAGTGTCAGAAAAAGGTTATTAAAAGTTTAAAAGCTTTATCATCAGGTGCAGAAATTAAAGTTTTAGTTTCTTGGCCAGAGGGAGTTGCGGTTTTATCTTTTGAAGATAAAGCAACAATTGATAATGATGTTGTAAAAAAAGCAATCACAGATAGCGGCTTTGAAGTTGTTAAAATAGTTAAAGTGCAAGAAGTTGTTGACGATCCAAAAGCTGCCGAGAAAGCTGTAAACTAATTTATAATGGAAGTCGAAGTTGGATTATTAAAAATCCAAACTCAATCACAAATTAATACTCTTTGGATTATTAGTTGCACAATTTTAATTTTTTTAATGCAAGCAGGCTTCATGTGTTTAGAAGTAGGACTTGCAAGATTAAAAAATAATGTAAATGTTGCAATTAAAAACATTGTTGACTTTGGGTTAGCTGCAATTCTTTTTTGGTCAATTGGTTTTGGGCTGATGTTTGGAAAATCCTATGAAGGATTATTTGGAACAGATGGTTTTTTCTTTTCAAGCGCATATGGTCCTTATCAAGTCTACTTTGTTTATCAAACCATGTTCGTTGCAACAGCAGTTACATTAGTGTCTGGTGCAATTACTGAACGTGTTAAGTTTGAAGCTTATTTAATTATAACATTAATTGTTGCAGGAATAATTTATCCAATTACCGGACATTGGGCATGGAACTCGGAAGTTTTAGGTGACATGATGCAACCAGGTTGGTTAAGACAAAAAGGTTTTTATGATTATGCAGGAAGTACAATTGTACATTCTGTTGGAGGATGGGTTGCCTTTGCAGCTCTGTCCATTATAGGTCCAAGGCTAGGAAGATATTCTTCTCAAAATAAGGGAAAAAACTTTTATGGTAATTATCCTTTGGCCGTTTTGGGTGTAATTATTTTATGGTTCGGTTGGTTTGGTTTTAATGGTGCAACAACTGGAGGATTTACTACTAATGTTACAGTTGTAATTATTAATACACTAAACGGAGGTGCGTTTGGTTTAATTACAGCAATTATACTTTCTTATATTTTAAAAAAGAAAATAGATCCAAGATATTTATTAATAGGACCCATCGCAGGTTTAGTTTCTGTAACAGGCGGGTGTAATATTTTTGAAATCACTACAGCTCCTATTATTGGGGCTGCTGGTTCAATCCTTGCAATCTTGGCAGATAACTTAATGGAAAAATATGAATTTGATGATGTTGTCTCTGTTATTCCGGTTCATTTAGTCGGAGGAATTTGGGGAACATTAGCTGTTGGTTTATTTGGAAATATAGAAGACACATTTGTAATTAATTCAAGAATGGATTTTATAAAAATTCAATTACTTGGAATAATTTCAATTGGAGTGTTTGCTTATTTCACTTCCTATATTCTTTTAAAAGCGATTAATAAAATTTATCCTTTAAGAGTTAATGCCACTCAAGAAGAAGTAGGATTAAACGTTGCTTTACATGATCAACCAACACTGGACTATGATTTAATTAAAACAATGGAAACTCAAACAGCAACGGGTGATTTAAATCTAAGAGCTCAACAAGACATGTTCACTAATTTTGGAATAATAGGAATTTATTACAATAAACTTCTAAATAAAGTGCAGGAAGCTGAGAAAGATAAAGAGAAGTGGAGATCTAGAGTTTATAAAGAAATGATTTTAGCTTCAGAAGTTCAAAGAAACTTTGTACCAAAAAGAAATATAGAAATTTATCCAATTCATGCGCACAATCTTCCAGCTGGTGAATTATCTGGTGACTTTTATGATTTCTACCCACACAATGATAAAATTCATTTCATGTTAGCTGATGTAGCAGGAAAAGGAATTAATGCTGCAATGGTGATGGCAAAAACTATCACGCTTTTTGAAATGTTTGCAAAAAATAACATCGATATAGATGAGTTATCTCAAATTATTAATAATGATTTATATCAAACAAAAACAAGAGGAATATTTGTTACAGCTATAATCGGCTACTACGATTTAAAAACAAAAGATACTTATTGGGTTAATAGCGGTCATCAAAGTCCAATTATTAAAGATGGAAAATCCTCAAAAGTTTATAAAGATCTAAGCTCAACACCTCTTGGTTTAATGAACCAAAAAGATAAGAAGTTTTACAAAATTAATAAATTAAATTTAGATAAAAAAAGCTTTTTTGCTTACACAGACGGTTTGTCAGAAAGCCCTGGACAGGACTTTAAACAAATAGGTGATGAAGGGGTTTGTAAAATGATTGATAAAACATTTGTAAAAGGAAACTTAAAATCTTGTATTGATAACATTATATCTGAAGTAACGATAAACAAATCAATGGCAAGAATGAAAGATAAAAAGGCTAAGATAGTCAATGATGACATTACGATTTTAGCGGTTGGAGATTCTAAATAAGATAGTAAAATCATCATATGAGTCTTTATGACAAATATGGCGGTAGCGGAACCGTACAAACTTTAGTCCAAAAATTTTATAATCGAATTCAAAATGATAAAGAACTAGAAAGATTTTTTAAAGGAATTGATTTTAAAAAACTAATTGACCATCAAGTACAATTTGTTTCTCAAGTATTAGGAGGCCCCATAAAATACAAAGGACAAAGTATGGCATACGCACATAAAGACTTAAAAATTTCAAAATATGATTTTGATCTAGTTGCAAATCATTTTTTAAGTGTTCTGAAAGAGTTAAAAGTAGAGGAAGCAGATATCAAAGTTATTATGGAACAATTAGCCGGTCTAGCCCCAGATATTATTACGGTTAAATAAATATAAGAACTATAAAAGTAATTCCGATACACGAGCCAAAAGGAATTCTAAAATTTTCTTTGTTTCTTTTATTAAAGATTAAATAAAAAATAATTCCTGTAATAGATGATCCAATTAAAAGGTATAAAAATTTCTCAAATCCAGTCCAAATAGCTAAAGAAGCAATCAAATAAACATCACCTAAACCTAATGCTTCAACATTTTTTATTTTTTTAAAAATATATCTTAAAATTAGAAATAAAGATGGGGCAATAAAAGCTGTTATAAGACTATTTTTTAAAGAAACATTAAAAGGATTTAATTCTGGCTTTAAGAACTGAATTAACAAACCCAGAAAAAAAATAATATAAGTAAAAACTAAGAAAATAATTTGCTTATTTAAATCAATGGTTACTGTAATTAATAATATAAAAATAATTAGCGATACTAAAGAAGCTTGATATAGCTGAAAAGTAAAAGCTGAGTAGAAAAAAAGAATAGCAGTTAACAGTTCAACAACAGGATACTGAAAGCTTATTTTTTTATTACAACATTTAGAAACTCCTTTTAGAAAAATAAAAGATAATACTGGTATATTATGAAACCAAGTGATAGATTTTTTGCAGAAAGTACATTTTGATCTAGGTTTGACTATACTTCTCTGTATAGGTAGACGGTAAATACAGACGTTTGCAAAACTTCCAAAGATTAAACCGATAATGAAAAATAAAATTTCATTATACATTAAATTTAAATAGTGAAGTATTTTAAGAGATGAAGCTCAACGATACCAAAAAAGTCTAATGCCCAGAAAGTTAAGATCAATAATAATAAAAATAATAATAAAATTTTTGCATTTTGATTTGACTGTTTCTTTTCTTTTTCTTTTGCCTCTAATTCTTTTACTCGTTCATCAGCAAACTCATCTTTTTCAATAACACTCTCTTTTTTATCTTTATTATCAAAAAGTTTCATAAATGATGATCCACTGTTACTTTGTTCATCATCGTCATACTCAACATCTAATTCTTTCTCTAATGCGTTAAATCTTGTAATTACATTGTCCACGTCAGCAAATTTTGATTTATTGCTAGTTTCCATATCATTTAATCTTTTTTCAATGATATCTATTCTTTGCATTAATTCAGTTACCTCAGGTAAATTATGTCCTGAAGATCCTAATGATTTATTTTGATTTATTTTTACTAATTCAGCTTTAATATCAGATAATTGATCTAATTTTTTTAATTGATCTTGCTCTGTCTCAATTTTTTTTTCTAAATTATTTAAAGTACTATTTATATCTCCTAATGTTTTATCAAAAGGAGCAGCGCTCATTGTATCAACAGTTTGATCAGTGTTTAAAAGATCATCAGTATTAGTATCTTCAATTGGATTTTCCGTCGGAGGAGTTTCGTTTAATAATTCATTTTCGGAACTCGTAGCATCTGGGTCTGCCATGTTATCAGTTAAGTCAGGAGCTGGAGTTTCTGCAGCTGGCTCTTCACTTAAAAGAGAGTCATCATCTGACAGCAATGCTTCATCGGTGTTTTCTGTTGAAACATCATCTTTTAATAATGCTTCTTCGTTTAATATGCTTTCTTCTTGATTTTTATCACTCATATTTAGCGCTTATTATTGTTGAATTATAATATATTTTAATTGAGTTCAAATAAACAATATAATATTTAGTAGTTATGAGTTTTAAAGAAGAAGATAGAGACGGTGCTAAAATAATCCATTTAGAAGGTGATATTGACCTTGAGCAAACTGATACTGTTCGAAAAGCATTAAGCGAAGCTGTGGAAAAGAATGACACTGTTCACGCTAACATGGCAAATGTCTCTTATATCGACTCATCTGGAGTTTCAGTGCTTATCGAAGTAAATCAAAAAGCAGGTGATGCAGGCAAAACTTTTGCTTTAGAAAAAATAAGCGAACAAGTTTCATCTGTATTACAGATGGCTAAATTAGATAGTTTTTTTACAATCAAAGAATAACCAATGAGACAAAAGTTTACTGCAGCAGTCTCTTCATTAAAAGAGATTAGAAAATTTGTTCAAGACAAGTTAACTGAAAACAAAATTAATAGTAAAATCATTCAAGATGTAATCTTAGGTGTGGGTGAAGCCTCCATGAATATTGTAAAACATGGTTATAAAGGAGGTAACGAAAAAGATCATATTGAAGTGTTTGTTAAAATTGATGAAAAACAAATAGAAATTAATTTTTTCGATAATGGTATCCCAGTTGTCCCACAAAACATAAAGCCAAGAGATTTAGGCGATATCAAACCCGGTGGGTTAGGATCGTATTTCATGAGCGAAACAATGGATGAGGTTAAATGGGAAACTAAATCCAAAGATTGGATTAACCATCTTATTTTAGTGAAGTACCTCTAATTATTTTTGAAAATATTTTTCAAAAATCGTAAAAGAAATAAATAAAGAAATTAATGCAGCGCCAGCAGCTGTATATAAAGCCTCAGTGTAATGCTCTCCAAAGTGTGTAGGATGAGATATATAATCAGCAATAAATGTGGCTGTAAAAACAAATCCAGCTAAATACCATTTATTCTCAAGTAGTTTTAAAGAAAATCTATTTATTAAAACAAAAGCAGCTGTACAAATAGCTCCGACCTGTGCGGCAACAGCTACATGACCAAGTGTAATTAATAAAAATTTGCCTTGAACCATGAAAAACATACAAGAAAGAAAAGTTTGAGAAAAAACTCTAATACTGAATTTTGTTTTTTTGTTCATACTATTAATATATAGATCTTTAACAATTTAGTAAAAAAAAATATGAAAATTTTAATGGTTATAGCCACATTTATTTTATTAATAGTAGCGTGGGCTATGACTAGCACTTGTGATTATAACACTACAATTCAAAGAAAAGCAGACCAGCTGAATAAAGACTTAATAAAAGACGAACTTGGATATGCAGAAGTTAATTATGCTAAAGATTTAAAGTGTGAAAATTTTGAATATCGAGTGAGCTACACACAGATGATGGATAATTTAATGATTATCCAAAAAATTGTACAAAAAGAAATTGAAAATAGAATTGCAGGAAAAACAGTAGCTAACACTGAAGAAGATTATAAGGAATTTATTCAACTCTCAGAAGAAGAAAAATTAAAACAATTCAAATCTGCAGAAGAGTTGTTAGAAATTCAAAATAATATTAAAAAAAAATAAACTAGTATTTAATAAAAAGTTTTGTATATTGCCATTAGGCGCCCTTAGCTCAGCTGGATAGAGCATCGGTTTTCTAAACCGAGGGTCGTAGGTTCGAATCCTTCAGGGCGCGCCACTACTTAAAATTTATGAAATTCTTTTTAATTATAATTATATATTTCTTTAGTTTAATTACTTCTTCATATGCTTATTTAGACCCAGGTAGCGCTAGTATAATTCTCCAATCAATTTTAGGTGCAATAGCTGCCGTTGGTGCTACGATTGGTTTGTATTGGAAAAAAATTAAAAACGTTTTTTTTAAAATTTTTGGAAAGAAAAAAAATAATTGAATATAGAATTTGACAAAGGTTCCTACAGAGATCCTGCAGGTAAAATATTTTATTATAAAGGCAGGGTTTTAAGAGGTTTAAATTCAAAAGGAGTTGAAAGATTTAAACATATCAAAGAAAATAATATTTTAGATGAAAGTATAAAACAAAATTTTTTAATCCCAACAAAAGAAGTAACTGATTTACCAAAAATTAACGAGCTCAGTGAGTTTGACCTAATTTTAGAACATAAAAAAATAGATTATATAACTTACCCATATGAATGGTGTTTTGACCAATTGAAAGATGCAGCGATTCATCATTTAAATTTTCAATTATTTTTATTAGAGAAAAATTGTGTTTTAATTGATGCTAGCGCCTACAATATTCAATTTCTAAACTCAAAACCTATATTTATAGATACACTATCTTTGTCAGAATATAAGGCGGGGTCATATTGGACTGGACATAAACAGTTTTGTGAAAATTTTTTAAACCCTTTAATCTTAAGTTCAAAAAAAGGTATAGATTTTAATAATTGGTTTAAAGGGAATCTTGAAGGTATTACCACAAGTGATTTAAATAATATTTTAAGTTTAAAAGATAAATTAAATTTTTCTCTCTTTTTTCATGTTTTTTTGATGGATAGATATGAAAAAAAAGCATTATTAAAACCAAAAGAAATATCTCAACAAGTTGAAGGAAAGAAAGCTCTTTCAAAGAAATCTTATAAAGGAATGTTGTTACAGCTTAAAAAATTTATTTTAGGACTGAGTAAAGATAAAACTTTAAGTAAATGGAGCAATTACTCCGAAAATAACAGTTACAATTCTGAAGAGGAGGTAAAAAAAATTAGAATAGTAGAAGATTTTATAAAAAAAAATAAATTTAATTATTTAGCCGATTTGGGATGTAATGACGGTTTATACTCTTTTAAAAGTTTAAAATGCGGAGCAAAAAAAGTTTTCGGTTTTGATAGCGACTTAAATGTTTTAAATAAAGCTTATTTAAATTCAAAAAAAAATAATCTTAATTTTCAGCCTGTATATATGGATTTTACTAATCCTAGTTCAAACTTAGGATGGGATGAGAAAGAGAGGCTAGGATTAAATTTTAGGATGAGATTTAATGGAATGATAGCTTTAGCATTATACCACCACATTGTTATTGGAAATAATATTCCAATGGAAGAAGCAGTAGCGTGGCTTATTAGATTTGCACCAAAAGGTATTATTGAATTTGTTCCAAAAGAAGATGATATGATCAAAGAGATGACAAAATTAAAAGGGGACATATTTGAAAACTATAACGAGGAAAGATTTAAATTCATTTTAGAAAAAAAAGCTAAAATTGTTGGCACGAATAAAGTAAGTTCTTCAGGAAGAGTTTTGTATGAATATAGCTCTATTTAAATGGTCAATAGATGAACAAAACGCTTGAATTAAAATTAAATAAAAACTTCATACCATTTGTAATTATTTTATTATTTAGCTCAATTCCATGGATTGACTTTATAAACTCGAATATCAACGAGAAAGAATTTATTCTAACTTATAATTACTTATTATATTTCTTTATTAATTTTTTACTTTTATTTATTATTTTCAAATTATTATCGTTATTTAGTAATATTAGTTCAGTTTATTTATCAGGTTATATTTCTTTTATATTCTGGTTATTTTTTCAACATGAAACCATTAAAAGAGAATTTGAAAGTTTAAGTTATATTAACTATGATTTTTTAAATTTATCTTTTTATCTCTCGTTCTACCTTATCTTAATTTTAACCATTATTTCTTATTTTCTGATTAAAAAAAAATTTTTTAATTACTTTTTACTGCTTTTTTTGTTTTTAAACCTTATTAGTTCAAGCTATCTTTTTTTAAAGAATAATATCTCTTATAAACAGAAGTCAGTTTCTCTAGAAAATAAAATAATATCCAATAATTCTCCTAAATCTAATAAAAATGTGTATTTCATTCTTATAGACACCATGATGCCCATTCCAACATTTGAAAAGTATGCACAGAAGAGCTACGAAAATTTAGAAAATTTTAAAAAAAATTTTAAAGCGTACGGATATAATTATTACTCAAATACTGTTAATGATTACGGATCCACACCCGAGTCATTAGCAACAATTTTTAATTTAAGTGCGAAATTAGAAGAAAAAATAAGTGACAACGGAGAGAAAAAAGTTGTTTGGTTTCCAGAAATTTTAACAAAAAAATACAATACTCCTTTAATTCGTGAATTATCTAAAATTAATTATGATTTGAAATGGCTTGGAAACTCTTGGGCGGATTGTTTAAAATTTAATATCAGTCTATGTATCAGAGATGATAAATCTTTTTACTTGGATACTTACTTATTAAATGTTTTTCTTTCTAAATCTCCATTTAAAAAAGTATTTATAGATAATTTTAAGTTTTTTAATCCAGATGGGTATTTCAATATTTTTGAAAAAAAAGATAATGCTTTGGGAAATTTTAAAGAAATTACCTATAATTCTGAAATTAACGATAAATCAACATTTTATTTTATTCATAACATATATCCTCATCACCCTTATATTTATGATGAAAATTGTAATCGACAAGACCCTGGAAGATTAGAAGATTTTGAAAAATTTAAAAATACTTATTTATGTGTAACAAAACAGATAATTGATTTTATTAAATATTTAGAGAAAAAAGATAAGAATGCTTTAGTTGTTTTCCAAGCTGATCACAACTGGCCATATTTTGGAACTGGTAATTTTGATAAAACCGAATTAGAAGAAAAAAATAGAATATTTAATTTAGTAAAAGGAAATATTAAGTGCGGACTAGATATTCCAGAAAACTTTAATAATTTAAGAACTATCAAATATATTTTAAAATGCCTAAACTCTAATGAGAAAATATAATTATAAGATTTTACTAATTTTCGTATTTATATTTAGTCCGGCTTTTTCATTTGAAAATAGTAAAATAGATTTAGGTAATTTCCTTATAAATAAGTATGAAGTTACCATTAAAGAATTTAGAGAGTATGCTGCTCGAAATAATATTAAGACTAAAGCAGAGCTAAACGGTGGTGGGTACGAATGGAGCGCTGGTTGGGTTAAACGAGATAATTGGTTTTATTACAGTCCTTATGGAAAAAAACCTGACTCAGTATTAGAACCTGCAGTACATATAAATAAATTTGAAGCAGAAAATTATTGTAAATCTATTAATGGTCGACTACCTACTTTTGAAGAATGGTCATTGGCAGCTTATAAACAAGTAGTTGACTCAAAAAAGTTTTCTAAGGGAAAAATTTATAAATATCCAAGTGGCGATAAAGCTATAAATATGAATTCTCAAGGATTATTAAATTACAACAAACATATAGATGTTACTAAATTACCCGAAGGTATTAATGGATTAGTCGCAATGGGAGGCAATGTTTGGGAATGGATTGATGATCAAAATAATAATGAATCCTTAACAGCAGGCGCATCGTGGTGGTATGGTGGAAGAAAGACATCAAAAGAGGGTGCTCAATATAAACCTTCAGATTTTTTTGCTATTTATGTTGGATTTAGATGTGTCTTTGATAAAAGTTAATCTTAATGACTAACAACATATTAGTTACAGGCGGAGCAGGTTATATAGGTTCTCACGTAGTAGAAATTTTAGTTAAAAAAAACAAAAATATATTTATCGTAGATAATTTATCTACGGGATATAAGAAACTTATCAATAAAAAAGCTAAATTTTTTAAATGTAATATTCTTGATACAAAAAAATTAAGAGAGATAATTATCAAAAATAATATAGATTCAATTATACATTTAGCTGCAAACTTGATTATTGGAGAAGGAGAAAAACAACCGAAAAAATATTTTAAAAATAATGTTAAAGGTACCGAGAGTATTTTAAATTCAATAAAAGATACAAAAGTTAAAAACTTTTTATTTTCATCAACAGCAGCTGTTTACAAAGACGGCATGTATAGAGTAACCGAAAATTCTCCTATAAAACCTAAAAGTGTTTATGGAAAAACAAAACTAAGAGCTGAAAATTTAATAAAATCAAAATGTAAAAAACTAAGAATTAATTATGGAATACTTAGGTATTTCAATATTGTTGGCGCCAGTCCTTCGGGCAGGTACGGTTTAATTAATATAAGCGATCATTTATTTAAAAATTTTTCGACACAAATTATTAAAAAAAATCCAGTTTTAAAAATATACGGTACTAATTATGACACTAAAGATGGCTCGTGTATAAGAGATTTTATTCATGTTTCAGATATAGCTGAAATTCATGAAAAGGTTTTGAATAAGATTGATAAATCAAAAAAATCTACTGTATTAAACTGTGGTTATAATCAAGGAATATCCGTTAAACAAGTAGCGAATGAATTTAAAAAACAAGCCCATAAGAACATTAAGATACTAGAAGTTAAAAAAAGAGCTGGTGATCTAGGAAAAATAATTGCTTCAAATAATAGACTACAAAAATTTATTAGCTGGAAACCAAAGTATAAAAAATTAAGCTTAATGGTGAAAAGTTCTATTAATTGGGAAAAAAAACTTAAATCTTTTTAGTAAAATTAATGGACGAAAAACTACAACAATCATTTTTAAGATTTTGTAAAATTAATCAGTTTGAAATAAACCAAAAACAAGTAGAAGTTATAAATTTGCTCGAAGAGTTTGTTTACTCAAAAAAAAATTTACTAGATCTTTTTAAAAAAGATAAAAAACTTTGCTTTTATTTACATGGGGGAGTAGGTGTTGGTAAAACAATGTTATTAAATTTCCTATATAGCAAAATTGAAGTCAAGAAAGTAAGGATGCATTTTAATGAATTCATGATTAATTTTCATAATTACAGACATAAAGAAAAAGATGATAATTCTATTACAAATTTCGTAAAAATTTTAAAACAAAACTACGACTTGATTTATTTAGACGAATTTCAAGTTACTAATATTGTTGATGCCATGATTTTGGGAAAATTATTTGAAATTATTTTTAAAGAAAATATTAAGATAATAATTACTACAAATATTAAACTAAACGATCTTTATAAAGATGGTCTTCAAAGAGAACAGTTTTTACCTTTTATCTCAATAATAGAGAAAAGCTCTATTCAAAAAGAGTTAGTTTTAGATGATGATTACAGAAAACAAAATTTAGATAATGTAAGAAGAATTTACTATCCTCTTAACGAAAAAACTTCATTTAAAATTAAACAAAACTTTAGAATTTTAACAAGAGATCGAAAAAGAGAACCACAAAATGTTGAGACTAAAGGTAGGAAGTTTTTAATTGCAAACTTTTATGAAGGAATAGCTAAATTTAAATTTAGCGATTTATGTGATGAGAAGCTTGGCAGTGAAGATTACATTAATATAGCTAACGTTTGCAAACATGTATTTATTTCTAATATTCCAGTTTTTAACGATGTTAATTCAAACCAACAATTAAGATTTATTACTTTGATAGATATTTTTTATGAAAAGAAAATTAAACTTACTATTTCTTGCGAAAATGATTTAGAAAATTTAGGTTCATCACAATTACACAAAGAAACCTTTAATCGAACTTTAAGTAGACTTTACGAGATGACAATAAGTCTTGTAAGATAATTAGGTTGTATTCTTTCTCATGTAGGGAATAAGATAATAAAAAAATCTATATATAGTGTCTTACAGAATTTGAAATTTTACCCGAAATGAAACATAATTCGCCCGTTTTGAATTCTTAATTCAAAAATATTGTTAACAATAACTAAAGAGGAAATCATTAATATGATCAAATCTATCAAAACTTGGATTTTAGTTGGATTTGCTTCTTTGCTTTTAGTCGCTTGCGGCCAAGGCGGAGGTGGAGCTGGTTCAAAAAAATCAAAAACATTAGACAATACTAAGAAAGCTGGTTTTGTGAAATGTGGTGTTTCACAAGGTCTTCCTGGTTTCTCAAATGCTGATGCATCTGGTAACTGGACTGGTATTGATGTGGATGTATGTAGAGCTGTTGCAGCTGCTGTATTAGGCGATGCTGACAAAGTTAAGTACACTCCATTAAGTGCTGCGGAAAGATTTACGGCATTAACATCAGGTGAGATTGATGTACTTGCACGTAACACAACTTGGACATTATCAAGAGATGCTGACATTGGTTTAACTTTTGTTGGAGTAAACTTTTATGATGGACAAGGTTTCATGGTAAGAAAAAATTCTGGAATTAATTCTGTGAATGATTTCAAAAACGGTATTTCTGCTTGTACAAACACAGGTACAACTACTGAGCTTAACATGAGAGACTTCTTTAACTCTAAAAACATAAGTTACGAACCAATCGCGTTTGAAAAAGCAGACGAAGTTGTTCAAGCTTATGATGCTGGAAGATGTGATACATACACAACTGACAAATCTGGTTTAGCGGCACAAAGAACAAAAATGTCAAATCCAGATGAGCATAAAGTATTACCAGAAACGATTTCTAAAGAACCATTAGGACCTGTTGTAAGACAAGGTGATTCTGTATGGGAAGATATCGTAAGATGGTCACTTAATACTATGATCGAAGCTGAAGAGTATGGTGTGAACTCATCAAACGCTTCTAGCCTAAAAGACTCTGACAACCCTGCAATCAAGAGATTAGTAGGTGCTGAAGGAGAATTAGGTGCAGCATTCGGTTTAGATAACGAGTGGAGCTTAAGAATTATTGAGCAAGTTGGTAACTACGGTGAAAGCTATAAAAAACACATAGCTGACACAGGTATTCTACCTAACAGAGGTCCAAATGAATTATGGACTAAAGGTGGAATTCTTTACGTACCACCTGCAAGATAATTGCTGATAAAATTAAAAAGGGCTGGATTTATCTGGCCCTTTTTTTTATGTTGAAAATTATGAATAAAATTAAATTTTTATTAATTACATTAATACTCTTGAATTTTAACTCTTTAAAAGCTGCAGAGGCTATTGTTGGAAACGTTGAAGGTATGTTTTGCATTGAGTGTCAAAAAAAACTTGCAAAAGCTTTTCAAGATGAATTTGGTTCTGATGCTAAAATCACAGTATCTTGGAAAAAAGGTTTAGGTGTTGTGAGTGTGCCTAGTAATGGAAAAATAACTGAAGCAGATTTCAAAAGAGTAGTTGAAAAAGTTGGTTTTAAATATGGTGAAATCAAAAAAACTTCATCAGCAATAAATAATCTTGATGAAGCAAACTTATTCATTGATAAAAATCCAGGATTTTTAACAATTAAAACTTTTTAATGAATTTTAAACAGTTTATCTCTGCGAATAAGAAACCAAGTATTCTTATTCCGCAAGCGATAACTGTAATAGCTTTAATATCGGTAATTATTTATTTCGCTACCAATGCCCAAATAAACATGGGTAATAGAGGTATTTCTTTTGGTTTTGGTTTTTTAAATCAAGAAGCATCATTTGATATTGCTTTTTCATTAATTGAGTTTGATGGTTCATATTCATACGGTAGAGCTTTTTTAGTAGGACTATTAAATACAGTCTTAGTCTCAGTAATAGGAATTTTCTTTGCTACAATTATTGGTGTAATCGTTGGTGTTTCAAGATTATCAGATAATTATTTGATAGCTAAAGCAGCCGAATGGTATGTAGAAATCTTTAGAAATATTCCTTTAATTTTACAAATATTTTTTTGGTATTTTGCAGCTCTAAGAGCGCTACCATCACCTGAAAATGCAATTAATTTTTATGATATATCGTATTTGACTATTAAAGGGTGGTATATTCCGAAATTTATTTGGACTAATTTTAATTTATTTTGTTATTCAATAATTGCTGCTTTTTTCTCTATTTATTTTTTTCTTAAATATGCAAAAAAACAAAGAGAAGAATTTGGTAGAATTTTACCAACAGCAACAATATCTATTTTAATTTTAATATTGTTACCTTTAATTAGTTTTTTTTTATTGGACGTTTCTCTTTCTTTTAGTTATCCAGAATTAAAACAATTATCAGCTGCATCATATACATATGAAAATGGTGTAAGTATTATTCCAGAATTGATGGCTTTAGCTCTTGCGCTATCAATGTATACCGCAACATTTATTGCTGAAAACGTTAGAGCTGGTGTACTAGGTGTAAGCAAAGGCCAAAAAGAGGCAGCGGCTAGTATTGGTTTAAACAAAGGTCAAATTCTAAAACTTGTGGTGATGCCACAAGCTTTGAGAATTATAATTCCACCAACCACAAATCAATATTTAAACTTAACAAAAAATTCATCTTTAGCTGCAGCAATCGCTTATCCAGATATGGTATTAGTTTTTGCCAAAACTGCGCTCATGCAAACGGGACGAGCTATAGAGATTATTTCAATTACAATGCTTACTTATTTATCTCTAAGTATAACAATTTCGATATTTATGAATTGGTATAATAAAAAAATGGCGATTAAGGAAAAATAAAATGAATTTATCAAATTATAGACCAACTAAAGATAAAATAAGTACTTATTTACCATTAGGAAGTTTTTTAATTATTATAAGTTTTTTTGATATATTAATTAATACTTTTTTTAACCTCAATATCACGAGTTTTTTAACCCAAAAAATTAGTTATTTTTTCCCTTTAGTTATAGGTTTTATTGGTTTTTACTTAATTAGAATAGAGTTTAGTGGAGTAAAATTTTTAGACAAATTAAATAAAAATATTAACTCTAATAATTTTAATGCTTTATTAACTCTTTTAATATTATTCATAATAATTAAGTCAATTTTACCTATATTAAACTGGTTCTTCTTTGAGGCGAATTTTGTCGGAAATTCAAAAGAAGATTGTACTGGTGATGGTGCATGCTGGGTATTTATTAAAGTTTGGTTTAATAGGTTTATGTACGGACTTTACCCAGATGTTGAACAATGGAGAGTAAATACTGCTTTTATACTCCTATTTGGATTGGTTGGTATTGCTTTTTTTGTTCCACAAAAAATTAAAAAATACTTTCTTATCTTTTTAATCTTTGTTTATCCTTTTATAGGAATAAAACTTTTATCAGGTGGAAGTTTTGGTTTAACTTATGTTGAAACTGCTGCCTGGGGAGGTTTGTCATTAACCTTTATCATCTCCGCATTCGCAATACTTTTTTGTTTTCCTATTGGAGTAATATTAGCTCTAGGAAGAAGGTCATCATTGCCAGCTATAAGATATATCTCAATTGGATTTATTGAACTTTGGAGAGGAGTTCCATTAATTACAGTATTATTTATGGCTGCAGTAATGTTTCCTATGTTTTTACCTGATGGAACATTCATTGATAAACTTATTAGAGTTTTAATTGCCATTACATTATTTGAAGCAGCATACATGGCTGAGGTTGTAAGAGGAGGTCTTCAAGCGTTACCAAAAGGTCAGTATGAGGCAGCAAAATCTTTAGGAATGGGCTATTGGAGAATGAATGCTCTTATTATTTTACCTCAAGCTCTAAAACTAGTTATACCAGGTATAGCTAATACTCTCTTAGCATTAGTAAAAGATACACCGCTTATTTTTGTAGTAGGGTTGATGGAATTGGCAGGTATGATAGGTTTAGCGAAAACTAATCCTAAATGGCTTGGTATGGCGATGGAGGGCTACGTTTTTGCAGGTTTAGTTTTCTGGGTAATTTGTTATGCTATGAGTAGATATAGTCAAAACCTAGAGAAAAAATTAAGTACAGAAAGATAAAATGTCGAATATTATAGAATTAAAAAACGTTAATAAGTGGTTTGATAAGTTTCAAGTACTTAAGGATATAAATTTAACCGTAAATCAAAAAGAAAAAATAGTTGTTTGTGGTCCATCAGGGTCTGGCAAATCAACTTTAATTAGATGTATTAATAGATTAGAGGAGCATCAAGAGGGAAACATAATTGTTGATGGGAATGAGATTTCTGAAAATACAAAAGATATTGAAAAAATAAGAGCTGAAGTTGGAATGGTATTTCAACAATTTAATTTATTTCCTCACTTATCAATTTTAGATAACTGTACGCTTGCACCAATCTGGGTAAAAAAAATACCTAAAAAACAAGCTGAGGAAATAGCAATGTCTAATTTAAAAAGAGTTCAAATAGACGATCAAGCTTTAAAATTTCCAGGACAACTTTCAGGTGGTCAACAACAACGTGCAGCTATAGCAAGAGCATTATGTATGGAACCAAAGATAATGCTATTTGATGAACCAACATCTG